>DASZUZ010000959.1:0-9993 GCA_035547415.1 Bryobacteraceae bacterium
CCGTGGCGTCCGCTGTGGCCTTCGGTTCCGACGACGAACTTCACGTCATAACCGGCATACTCCAGAGCCGCCGCAATCTCCTGGTTGGCGAGGTACCATGAACCGCCGTAAATGCTCTGGTCATTGGCGCCGTCCTGCATAAAAACGCGCAGGGGCTTCGGTTCCATCTTGCGGATCATGTCGGCGATCGTGTCGCCGCCGCGCAGGTTGGTGAAGCTGCCGATGTAGCTGACCACCCGATGAAACGAATCGGGGCGCTCCCAGGCAGCGAGAAACGAGGCAATCCCGCCAGAGCTTCCGCCGAGGACACCGCGGTCGTCCGGGTTCTTCGAGATCTTCAGGTTGTAGCGCTTCTCCACTTCAGGAATCACTTCATCAACGAGAAAGCGGGCGTGTTTGTCGCCCAGGCCGTCATACTCGAGGCTGCGGTGATACCGAGCCATCTGGTCCGGGTTCAAGCCGGGCGTGACGCCGGGATCGACGAAGATGCCGACGATCACCGGGAGCGATCCGTCGGCGATCAGATTGTCCAGAACGACCGGCGCACGGCTGCCGCCATTCACATTTGCATAGCCTGAACCATCCTGGAACACCATCAGGCAGGCCGGCTTCGATCCGTCATACTGCGCGGGCACATATACGGAAACATTGCGGGTCGTCCCAGGGAAAATCCGGCTCTGGTCGAAGGTGAACTTCGTGACCTTGCCTTTCGGAACTCCGGGTTTGGGCTGGGAATCCGGGCCGAGCACGTAAGCGGGATTCTGAGGAACGCTCTGGGCCTGGAGGAGTGCAGCCGCGAGCGGAATCGCGGCAAGCAGTTGAGGGAATTTCATGGGTCGCCCTGGATTCTACAACAGGCCTCCCCGCATCAAAAATCTGAACGATCTCCGTACCGATTGCGTATTCCCCAGTTGCGCCCGTTGCAAATAAGTAAGTAATTACTTACAATCATGAGAATGCCGTCCGAGTCCCCTCATTCCCGCATGTCCGGTGAGGATCGTCGCCGCCAACTGATTGATGTGGCGATAGATCTGTTTTCCCGGAAGGGGTTTGGCGGCACCACTACCAAAGAAATCGCCGCTGCCGCCGGCGTCACAGAAGCGATCATCTTCCGGCACTTTGCCACGAAGCAGGACTTCTACAAGGCCATCCTGAACCACAAATGCTCGCCGGAAGATGGCGGGGCCTGGCTTGCCGAAATCCAGAAGATGATGGACGCCAACGACGATGAGGGTCTGTTCCGCTTCATTCTGACGAAGATCGTCAGCTTTGACCGGGAAAAGCCACAACTCGCCAGGCTGCTGATGCACGCCGCTCTCGAGGGACATGAACTCGCCATCCTGCACCATAACCAGATCACGGTTCCGGTGGGGGACATATTCAAGCAGTACATCGCGCGGCGCCAGGCAGCCGGCGCAATCCGGCACGGCGACCCGGCCGTTGTGCTTTACGCGATCGCGGGCATCGCCCAGTTCGCAATCCAGAAGTATCTCTACCAATGCAATAGCCCGGCGCTCGCCGATGACGAGGTAATCGAAACGTTCCTCGCCATTCTGATGAACGGCCTCAAGGGGCCCGGGCCCACGGAGACCGCTCAATGACCGACTTCAACCTTTCAAAGCGGATGACTCTGTCCGCCGCTTTTTGCGCCGCACTGTTGTTCTCCGGCTGTGGATCGAAAACAACGACCGTAGAGGCCATCGCGCCGAATGCGGCAAAACCCGTCGCAATCGCCACCGCGACGGCCGTCCAGCGCGAAGTACCCGCCGATTTCCAGGAGACGGGCACATTCATCGCAGAGGAAACATCGGATATCGCTCCGCTCGTGGCGGGTCGGGTGATTTCGACGCCCGTTGACGTGGGAGCGCATGTGCGGCAGGGCCAGATCATCTGCGAACTCGACCACCGCGACGCGCAACTCAAGCTCGATCAGGCGAAGGCGCAGCTGGCCGAAGCCACTGCCTCCGTGCGGCAGGCGCAATCGCGGATCGGCTGGAGCGCAGGCACGTTCGATCCGGAGAAGGTTCCCGAGGTTGCCGCCGCACTCGCCAACTATCGTTCCGCGCAGGCACAGGCGAAGCTGGCCGCCGCGGATTCCCAGCGCTACGCCAATCTCGTTGCGACCGGCGATGTATCGAAGAGCGCTTACGAGAAAGCCCGCACGCAACAGGAAACCGCCGACGCGCAGGCAAACGCCGCAAGACAGCAGTACGAAGCCGCGGCGAACGGAGCCCGGCAGAGCTACGAGGTGATTTCAACTTCGCAGGCATCCCTCGACAGCGTCAAGGCGCAGCTCGCGCAGGCCGAGAAAGGACTGGCCGACACCACCATTCGCGCGCCGTTCGACGGTTACATCACTGCCCGGCCTGTGGCCGCGGGCGAATACGTGGCGCTGACCAATAAGATCGCGACCATCGTTCGCATCGGCTCGCTGAAACTCGACCTGCAGACACCCGAACAGCGGGCCGCGCAGGCGCATGTCGGCGACAAGGTTATTGCGCGCGTAGCGGCATACCCCAATCGCGACTTTGCGGGAAAGGTGATCGCGATCAATCAATCGGTGGACCCGAATTCGCGGATTTTCATTCTCGAAGCACGATTCGAAAACAAAGACACAGCCCTCAAGCCGGGCATGTTCGCGACCGCCCGCGTGCTGCAACCGGGTGGCGTGCAGGCCGTTTTTGTACCGAAACAGGCCGTGCTTCGCGACAAGACTACGGACTCCAACCAGGCATTCGTGATCGAGAACGGCAAAGCGCATCTCCGGGTGGTTCAGGTCGGCGATACCGACGGTGATTCTGTCCGGGTGCTTTCCGGCCTCTCAGGCGGCGATGTCGTCGCTACCAACAACCAGAACGAGCTCTACGAAGGCGCTCCCGTCACCACGGGGAGATAAACATGCACGCACTCGCGCAACTCTGTATCAAGCGGCCCGTCTTCGCGACAATGCTCATTTTGTCGCTTGTCGTGGTCGGGACCTTCTCCTACTTCAGCCTGGGCGTGGATCTCTTCCCGAAGGTCGATATTCCAACCGTGCAGGTCACCGTTTCCGATCCCGGGGCCTCGCCGGAAGAGATTGAAACGGAAATCACGAAGAAGGTCGAAGACGCCGTCAATACGATCAGTCAGATCGATGAAATCCGGTCGGTTTCTTCGGAAGGCCAGTCGCTCTGCACCATTACCTTCGAACTTTCGAAGAACGGCGATGTGGCCGCCCAGGAAGTTCAAAACAAGGTAAACCAGATCGTGAACGACCTGCCCACCACGGCGAAGCAGCCCGTTGTGCTCAAGTTCGATCCGGACGCCGCGCCGGTGCTGCAGATCGCCGTCTCGGCTCCTCGCTCACTCCGGGATCTCACCATGATCGCGGACAAGCTGATCAAGCAGAAGCTCGAAAACGCAAAAGGTGTGGGCGAGGTCCGCATCGTGGGCGGAGCCAAACGCGAAATTCACGTTCTCGTGAATCCGGAACGCCTGCGGTCCTACAACCTGACGATCACCGATGTGTTCAACGCTCTGCGCGCTCAAAATCTCGAGTTGCCCGGCGGCAGTCTCAAGGAAGGCACGCGCGATTTTACCGTGCGCACCACGGGCCGCATCACGGAACCGGCGCAATTCAATCAGATCGCGATCGCCAACCGCGACGGATACGTCGTGAAAGTCAGCGACATCGGGTACGCGGAGGATAGCTACGAAGAGCCCACGACGGCCGCGCGACTCGACAGCGTGGCGGCCGTGACGCTGATCGTCGCGAAGCAGTCCGGCGAAAACACCGTCGCGACAGCTGAAGACGTGAAGGCGCGGCTCGCCGAAATCACTCAGTCGCTGCCGAAGGATGTTCATCCGCAGGTGATTGCCGATCAGTCGGTCTTTATCGTGGCGGCCGTCGACAGCATCAAGCACCACCTGATCCTGGGAAGTTTCTTCGCCTCGATCGTTATCTTCCTCTTCCTCGCAAACTGGCGCACGACGCTCATCGCGTCCATCGCCATTCCGACATCGATCATCTCGGCTTTTGCGCTGATGGCCGCGATGGGACTCACCCTGAATCAGATCACCATGCTGGCGTTGACCCTGATGGTCGGCATCGTGATCGACGACGCCATTATTGTCCTCGAGAATATCTTCCGCTTCATGGAAGAGAAAGGCATGAGTCCGTTCGAAGCGGCGATCGAAGGCACGCGCGAGATCGGCCTCGCCGTCATGGCGACCACGCTTTCGCTGCTCGCCGTGTTTCTGCCGGTCGGATTCATGGGAGGCATTGTCGGCCGCTTCATGAGTTCGTTCGGATTCACGTCCGCCTTCGCGATCGCGGTATCCTTGCTGGTTTCGTTCACGATGACGCCGATGCTGACGTCACGGTTCGTGAAGCCGCCTTCGAAGCATGGCAAAGATGCACATTCGTCAAAAGAATCGAAAATCTTCCACGCCATCGATTCGGTTTATACGCGAATGCTCAAGTGGGCAATGGCGCACCGGCGCGCCATGCTGGTATTCAGCGGCCTCACGGTTCTCAGCATCGTGCCGCTCTTCATGTTCGTGGGCAAGAACTTTCTGCCCTCCGACGACCAGTCGCAGTTCAATGTTCTCGTCCGGACGCCGGAAGGCACATCGCTCGCCGCCACCACCGCGATCAGCGAAGAGATCGCGCGCGACATTCGCCGACTTCCCGGCGTGTATCACACGCTGATGACGGCCGGCGGAACGGCGGATAAGTCGGCGAACAACTCGAGCATTTATGTGAAACTCACCGATATCGAGCAGCGGTCGGTCACGCAGGTTCAGCTCATGCAACAGGTACGGGATCTCTTGAAGAAGTACCCGGCGGAGATCCACACCGGCGTCGAGCTTGTCTCGGCCGTGGGCGGCAATCAGAGCAACGCGGAGATCCAGTTCTTCATTCAGGGACCGGATCTCGACCAGCTTGCAAAATACTCTGACGCTCTGCTTGCAAAGATGAAGGCCATGCCCGGCGTCGCTGACGCCGACAGCACGCTCCGCAGCGGCAAGCCGGAAGTGCGGCTAGTGATCAATCGCGCCCGCGCAGCCGATCTGGGCGTCTCCGTCATGGATATCGAACAGGCGCTCAATTCGCTGGTTGCGGGACAGGTCGCGTCCACGTTCAACGCCGGTGAAGACCAATACGACGTGCGCGTGCGCGCCGAGGAACAATTCCGCACGACGGAGGCGGGACTGGCATCCATGACTGTGCCCTCGTCGAAACGAGGTTCGGTCGGGCTCGACGAAGTCGTCGATATCAAACCCGGCTCCGGTCCGTCATCGGTCAATCGCATCAACCGGCAGCGTCAGGTGACGCTCACCTGCAACACGCTGCCCGGCGGGTCGCAGGCGGCCATTCTGCAGCAACTCAACCAGGCGGCGGACGACCTCCACATGAGCCCCGATTACCACGCGGGTCTGACGGGGCCGTCCAAGGAACTCGGCAGAACCGGTTATTACTTCATCCTCGCGTTCTCGCTGACGTTCATCTTCATGTACATCGTTCTGGCAGCGCAGTTCGAATCGTTCGTTCACCCGATCACGATTCTGCTCACGCTGCCGCTGGCGATCCCGTTTGGAATTCTTTCATTGCTCATCATGCATCAAACCGTCAATATCTTTTCGGGGCTGGGGCTGCTGCTTCTGTTCGGCATCGTGAAGAAGAACGCGATTCTTCAGATCGATCATACGAACGGGCTCCGCGCCGCCGGCTACTCCCGTTATGACGCCATCATTCAGGCCAACCGCGATCGTCTCCGTCCGATTCTGATGACCACGATTGCCCTGGTCGCGGGCATGCTGCCTCTGGTGCTCTCGAACGGAACTGGCTCCGCGACCAACCGCTCCATCGGCGTGCTCGTAGTGGGCGGCCAGTCGCTTTGCCTGCTCCTGACATTGCTGGCGGTGCCGGTGTTTTATTCCTATTTCGAAGACCTGCAGGAATTCCGGTTCTTCCGGCGGTTCTTCCGCGGCAGGAAGGCGGCGAAACAGGAAGAACCGATTCCCGTTCTGGAGGGAGAAGTCCTTTGAAGACGACCCCGGTGCAGGCCCTTGGGGCTGCCATCTTTCTTTGGGCTGGCACGCTTTCCGCCCAGACAGTTCCCCCACCGAAGCCGCTGGAAGTTCCGGCGCGCGTCGGCGTGCTGGGGACAACCAATATCACTCTGAACGAAGTGGTTCAACGGGTCCTGACGAACGACAAGGACCTTGCCGTCTCGCGCATCGTGCGCGAGGAGGCGGTACTGAACCTGAAAGGCGCTCTCGGCTACTTCGATCCGCGACTCGGATTCACGGGGCACGATCTGCGCACCGTGACGCCCGCCGCGTCCTCCCTCTCCGGTTCTACCAACGGCAAACTAACCACAAAGGAACTGCTGGCGGACCCGGAACTCAGCGGGGCGTCGCCATTTCTCGGCGGCACTTACAAACTGGATTTCTCTTCGGCGCGCCAGTCGAGTGACAGCACGTTTCTGACTGTGAATCCACAGTTCCCCACTTCGGTGAATCTCAATCTGACGCAACCGTTGTGGCGCGGACTCTTTTACGACGATAATCGCCACCGCATCGGAGTCGCCAGGAAGAACATTCAGATTTCGGATGAGCAACTTCGCCAGCGAGTCATCGAGGTCGTGACGCAGGCTGTGCAGGCGTACTGGGAACTCGAGTACGCCTACCGCAATTTTGAAGTGCAGGTGGAAGCGGTCCGACTGGCAGAACAGCAGGACGCGAGCAACCGCCGCCAGGTGGAACAGGGGCTGCTCGCGCCGGTGGATGTGGTGCAGACGCAAACCCAGATAGCCACTTTCCAGCAGAACGTCTATTCCGCGCAGAGCGCGCTGACCAACGCGGAGAATGCCCTCAAGGCGCTCATGCTTCCCGACCGTAACGATCTGATGTGGGGCATGGCTCTTGTGCCGGAGCAGCGGCCTGAAAGCCGGCCGGCGATACCTGCCCTGCAGGATGCGGTCAAGGAGGCGCTCGCTACCCGGCCGGAACTAAAGCAGGCGACTCTTTCGATCGGCGTGAATCAGATGGATGCTCGTTTATCCCACGAGCAGTCCAAGCCGCAGATCGACGCGTTCGCGACGCTCAGCGCGACCGGTCTTGCAGGGCATCCGATTACGACAGCGGGCCCCAACCCTTTCACGTCAGCCTTCGGTCCGCTGGTGAATCAGATTAACGCGCTTTCGGCGCAGGCCGGCATTGCGCCGCTGCCGCCCATTTCATTCGGAAGCGCGGTCGTGCCGCCGATTCTGGTCGGCGGCTACAGCCAGTCGCTGAGCGCGCTCGGGAGCGGCCAGTTCACGACTGCCCTCGTGGGCGTCAACATCTCTCTGCCGATCCGGAATCGCACCGCCGTCGCAGCCGAGGCTGTTGCTGTCGCCGAAGGACGACGACTCCAGACTCAGAAGCAACAGGTGGAACTGGCGATCGAGCAGGATGTGCGAAATGCGCTTCAGGCGATGAGTTCGGCGGAGGCACGGCTGGATGCAGCGGCAAACGCGCGGCGGTATGCCGAAGAGCAGTACGGCAGTGAGCAACGGCAATTCCAGGCCGGAACATCTACCGTGTTCCTGGTGCTGCAGCGGCAGACCGATCTGATCGCGGCGCGCACGCGGGAAGTTCGCGCGGAAGCAGACCTGGGGGAGATGAAGGCCAATCTCGACCGAGCGCTGTCGCGCACTCTGGAAGCGCGGAACGTTCAGCTGAAATAGCTGCTTATTCGCCGGCGACTCGTATCGCCGGCTCGTCGAACCGGATACCCGGCACGGCCAGCATCTTCGCGATCGCGGCCTGCCGGTACCGGAAAATCTCCAGCAACTGGCGTTTCACGATCACCGCATGCGCGACGCGACCGAGAGGCCCGAGTGGCAACCGGTAATCGACGCGATCGCGAATCACGACTCCTGCCGCTGTTTCTTCGAAGGTATGCTCGTGATGCCAGAGGCGGTAAGGTCCGCGAGACTGCTCGTCGACGAAAATACGCGGCGGATCGTACCGCCGGATAATGGTCTTCCATTTCACCGGCAATCCCAACCAGCGAATGACGTAGTTGATTTCAGCGCCGGCGCGCATCCGGATCCGATCCGGGTCGATAATTTGAAAATTCAGCCAGGGAGGCGTGATCTTCGCCAGATTCCGCGGGTCTTCAAACAGGCGGAACACCTCGGCCAGAGGGGCCGGGGCCGTCATGGAACATTCGAGCCGGTAAGTCACTCACCTGTTCGATGCGCGGACCTCGGAAGGGATCGATTAAAGTACGCGTTAGTTGCTGCCGCGCGATGCCATCCGGCATGCAACGTGAAAAGCCTCCCGAATCGGCCCTACGTTGGCGACGCCCTTGCCTGCGATATCGAAAGCAGTGCCGTGAGCCGGCGTGGCGATGGGAGCCGGAAGGCCGCCCTGCAGCGTCACTCCACGCTCAAAGCCGAGCAACTTGGTCGCGATCTGCCCCTGATCGTGATACATGGTCACCACGGCATCGAAATCGCCGCGTCGCGCGGCGATGAACAGAGTATCCGCCGGATACGGCCCGGATACGGTGATTCCCGCCGTCTTCGCCCGCTGCACCGCCGGAGCGATAACCCGCGCTTCCTCGGAACCCAGCAGACCGCCTTCGCCTGCATGCGGATTCAGACCCGCGACCGCAATTCGCGGCGCGGTTGCGCGTTCAGAGCGCATCACGCGATCTATCAACGAGATGGCATCGAAGACGCCCTGCTCGGTAATCAGATCCGCAACTTCTCGCAGTGGCACGTGCGATGTCACGCGTGTGGTCCAGAGCGATTCCGCAAGGTTGATTTCCGAGCATAACCCGTTATGGCCAAGCAGATGAGCAAAGTAGTGCATCTCGTCCTCCTGCTCCAGCCCGGCAAGCTTCATTGCCTGTTTATTCAGAGGCGCGAATACGAGCGCGTCGATGTCCTGGTTCTGCAGCGCCAGCGCGCCCATCCGCAGCGTGCCGAGCGTGAACGCTCCGGCGTCGGCGCTGACCTGGGCCATCGGGATTTCGCATTTCAGCGAAAATTCGATCAGAGGCAGAGACTCGACCGCCCGTGAGCCTTTCGAAGCCACCCGCGCGCCAGATCGAAATACTTCGCGATCCCCGACCAGAACAACGTCGGCCAGTTCCAGAGTATTCTGCAAATCGAGGAGTTTCGCGGCCACTTCCGGCCCGATACCGGTGGGATCCCCAGCCAGAAGACCCACGCGGGGCTTACGATTCAGTGACAAGGAAAACTTCCCAGGTTGCCTTCCGCGTCGAACGTCAGTTCAAACGGCGGTCCGGCGATTTCCAGCATCGGATTCGCCTCGATTTCGGCGCGCAGGTTCTCGCTCAGCGCGATAGTTCCGAGTTCCATCGTATTGCGGATCCACGCCATGGTGACATCGCCCGCGTTGAACCTCCCTACCGTCGCCTGCAAGAGGTCGATACACTCCCGGTCGGACGGGAAATGAAGCGGCGTGCGAACGAGCGCCAGCGACCCGGACGTTCTGGCGTTCACGCGGCCCGCATTCACGTCGACTTTCGGAAGCATGCGGTCGTGTATGACGTCCGCGACGCCCATGCCGTTCGCGTTGCCGTAGCTCAGAGGGGAGATGTCGCGGACAAAAATGCGCTCGACGCGGGCCGCTCCGGGCCAGATGTTGACCTGGCCGGCGGTTCCGCGATTCACCACTTTCAGGTCCATCCCTGTCCCCGAAATGTTCTTGCCGATCTCATCCACAATGAGGACGTCGACCGCCTCGACGGGAATTCGGCCCATCCAGGATTTTACGGTTCGCAGCAATTCTTCTTCGCGCTCGATCAGACCCTGTGCGGGCAGAACGGTCAACTGAGCCGTATCGTGGTAATCGTCTTCGAGGATGGCCAGTCCGCCGAGCACTTTGCCGGATTCCAGTACACGAGTGGCGACCGAGCGAATAGAAGCTACCATTCCGTGTCGCCGGCCATGCGCATGCACTGAAGTCGCGCCGGCCAGTTTACCGAGC
>DASZUZ010000960.1:0-9779 GCA_035547415.1 Bryobacteraceae bacterium
CGAGAGGATCGAGCGTATGCACCGCAAGCCGGGTATCGACGGTGGTCAGGATCATCGCATTGCTCCGGCTGACGCCGCGGCCGACACCGTCGCGGTCGCCTCCTCTGATTTCTGAAATCCGGTCATGAGCAGGGCGAAAAAGGCAATATCGAGCACGGAGAACGCAATCCCGCCGAGGTGATGCAGTCCGCCGTAGAGAAAGCCGCGGTTCACGTAGACTGCCAGGGTCGCGATAGTCACGATCCGCAGCGCGTTCCGGAAGATCACCAGAGGGAGCGTCAGGGCGGCAAGAAAGATCCTGTGCCGGGCGGATCTGAGGAACAGGTGGCCAAGCAGAAGACTCGCAAGAAATGAAGCAATGCTCGACCGGATACCGCTGCACTGTTCCGCGATTTCGATATTCAGGCCGGGAAGCGAGAAGATCATGCCTTCCCGGAAAGCCGGAACTCGCAGAAATCGGAACAAAAGAGCGCTCATGTCCGCCGAAGCGTGCTGAAGACCGAGGACCAGCTTTCTGAGGAGGGGATCCGGAATCGGAATCATCAACGCCAGAAGGCTCAAAGGAAACACCGCCCTGCGAAATGCCCGCGGCCCGAACCAGAAGACAAATCCGGCCATCCACAGCAGCAGCATTCCCAAAATGGATACGCACAGTCCATAGATGGCGCTGCCGGCAAATTCCCGCCGCAGCCCGTAACAGGAGACCGCCGCGAGGCAGAGTAGAGGTATCCCCCATTTGAGCGAACATCGCGCGTCGGACAGAATTTTCTTTCTTTCGAAAAACATCACGACCACGCTGAGCAGGGGAATGAGGGCAACATGCGAATACCGGTCATCGTGCAGAGATAAGTTGACGAGCGTCAGCAGAGGACCCCGGAAAGCGGCCAGAGACAGCAACCAGAAAGGCAGCGATTTCAGGAAGGATCTGGTCCCGGGATGCATATCGGGTCAATCGGGCCGCGAGCAATCGTGGAATCAGTTTGTTGAGGCCGGAAGCGGCGCCGGGTCTTCAGGGCTTTCCTCTTCTCGCCGTGCTCCATGCTGACCGGGCGCAGCGGTCGGAACGATCTGACGATCGCGGGCGAATAATGCCAGTTCGAGGCGGCTGGAGACGCCGATTTTCTGATAGATGTTCGTCAGATGGTGCTTGACCGTGCGTTCGCGGATCGAGAACTCGCGTCCGACTTCTTTATTGGAGAGGCCGCCCGCGATCTTCTCGACAATTTCGATTTCGCGGCGCGTCAGTGAATAATCGGCCGACAGCGCCTGGTCGCCCGCGGATGGGCCCACGTTCTGCAGAGCCTGCACCAGAATCGCCACCGTGTCTTCCGCCAGCCAGCAGTGTCCGGATGCCACCGTCTGAATACTGTTCAGCCAGACGGCTGCCGGCGAGGTCTTGAGAACAACGCCCTGCGCGCCGATTTTGAGGGCTTCGAAGATATGCGCGCTGTCGAGGGACGTCACGCTGACAATGCTGCGCAACCCGGCGCGGAGGTGGTCGCGACCACCCGAACCGAGCGATTCGAGAGCCCTCGATATAGCGAGTTCAACGAGCAGAACGTCCGGCGTTGTTCGGGCGGCCAGTTCCAGGGCGCCGCCGGCATCCGTTGCGTCGCCGACCACCTCGATCCCGGCGCCGCCATCCAGCACTCTCCGCATGTGTTCCCGGAAGCCATCCTGGGAATCGGCGATGGCGACCCGGATCGCGGTTCGTCTTGCGCTCATGCGGACATCCCATGGAGCCGGGTAAGGCGGACGTCAGCGATCATGCTTCCCCTCAGCCGATTCACCGCCAGCGGACATCGCGGCGCGGGCGTAGGACCCGTAGTATTTGGAATAGGCAGCGTCGATTCCCTCCACGCCGTTGAGAATAATCCCCAGCACATTTTTCCGCCCGATCAGCGTGAGAGCCTCTTCGACCGCCTGCGAAGGGGTGCGCCCGGCGCGGGCCACCAGCAGGGTTGCGTGCGCCTGACGGCTCAGCGAAAGAGCATCCGCGAGTGGCTTGACCGGCGGCGCGTCGATCAGCACCCAATCGAAATACGGCCCGACCCGTTCGATGATGGCCGAAAGCGCATCGTTTTGCAGGAGCTCGGTCGGATTGCTTTGCGGCATTCCGGCGGGGAGCAGGTACCACCCCAGAGGCTCGATCCGGCGGATGACAGAAAGCACGTCCACGCCGTTCTCCAGGCACTCTGCCAGTCCTGGGCCGCGCTCCAGTCCGAGTTCGACGGTCAGGGTCGGATGGTGCAGGTCCGCTTCGATCAGGAGAACGGTCCGTTTCCCGTGCTCCGCGAGCGTCGTCGCCAGATTGAGAGCGACGGTGGATTTGCCGTCCCGCGGCAGCGCGCTCGTAATCAGGAGCCGCCTGAGCTTCTGGGCATCCCAAAGATCGCGAAGGCGCATTCGCAGAAACCGGAAACGATCGGCGGAGGGGCTCCGGGGACTCGTATGAACAACAATGCGACTGTCCGGCCCGATGCTGACCGCGTCGACCGGCATCCGATGCAATTCGGGGCTGCCGGCCTGCCATTCCAATTTCTGTAGTAAGTCCCAGATACGGCTCAAGAGCGCAACCCCTGGCGATCATCGGTCTGATACTGCATTTTGCGCAGCATGGCGGCGCGCCGGAATCCCGAGATTGGCGGGACGTCAGGGATGCCGGTAAACATAAAGTTCCGCCACGAGAACGGCCGCTGTCAGAGCACACCCGGCACACCACTCGAGCACTCGTTTCCATGCTCGGGAGCGCTCTTCCGCCCGCGATCTGACCAGCGGCAGAGCGACCACCAGCGGAGCGCCAAAGCGCCGGACCACTTCCTTCTCCGTACGCAACGACGGATTCCGGAATTCGCCGATCAGCGCCAGCGCCAGACCGAGGACAATACCCGCCCCGGCGCCGCCGAGCGTGATTTTGATGCGCTTCGGACTGGAGGGCTTCGCCGGCAGGCTGGGCGGTTCCAGCAGGCGGAAGTGTTGCCCGCCCTGTTGCTTTTCAAGGCTCATCGCCAGTTCCGACTGCTGCACTTTCCCCAGAAGATCCATATAATCCTGACGCGACAGTTCGTAGTCGCGGAGGACGCCGGCCAGTTGCTGCTCCCGAACCGGCGTCAGATTGAGCCGGCTCTGATACTGGTCGATGACGTTTTTCTGCTGCGCCTGATCTTTCGAAAGGTTCTGAATCTCCAGTCTGTTGGACTCGAGCTGGCTGCGGAGCTGGGCGATGGAGGCGTCTTCTTCGGTTCCTTCGTCCGCTTCCACCGGGGGCGCTGCCGGCGATCCCGCAGGCGGCGCGGCGGCCGGTTTGTTTGCAGTGGCCTTCATCCGCCGGATCAGATCCTGCGTCGCGGAGATCTGGCGCTCCGTGTCTTTGACATCCGGATAATTGGCGCTGTAAGTGATCAGTAGCCTTGCGCGCTCCGCCTGCAGCCGTACAAGGTCGGTCTCGGCCGTCTGCAGGGGGCTGAAGCCGCGCGCCGTCTCGATGCCCGGAAGTCCCGCGACGGAAGCGCCTCGCGACCGCAGACGGCGGTAACCGTCCAGCATCGATTGAAGGTAAGCGCGCTGCTGTTGCGCGCGATCGAGACTGGCTGTGATGTTCTGGAGCTGCAGTTGGGCGCCGCTCAGGATCGCCAGGTTCCCCTGCTGCTGCTCGGGAAGCTCCCCGAGATATTGCATTTTGAAATCGCGCAGACGCTCTTCCTGTTCCGTGAGCTTCTGCTTGGCGGCATCGAGCTGCTCCTGCAGAAAATTCGTCGTATTCGTTGCCTGGTCTTCACGCGTTTTCAGATTGGCCTGGATGAACAGCGATGTCAGCCTGCTGGTGACTTCCTGCGCCAGGATGGCCTTATCGGCCGTGAACGCAATTTTGAACGCGTTGAAATCCTTCCGTCCCGGCACGGGATCGACGGGCTGGATGTCGATGTACTTTCGCATCAGCGTCACGAGTTCTTCGGTCGACAGATGCCGCCGCTCTCCCGGGTAAAGATTGAACTGATCGATCAGTCCGAGCAGTTTGGCGCGGGACAGGACTTCCTGCGTCATGGCCTGGAGCGCGTCGGCGATGTCGGTCGTGGTTGTCGGGGTGACGTAGCGCGTTGGCACCTGCTGCTGCACGACAAGCAGCGTCGCCTCCGAAGTGTAGCGATTGGGAAGCTGATAGACTGCGGCGGTTGCGGCGAGAGTCGTCGCGAGCGCGGTCAGCCCGATCCACCATTTTCCTCCGGCCAGAATGGCGGTCAGCCGTTCCACCATTTCGCCGGCAGTCGCGTCGGTTTGGGGCATGTTGTTTTCGGTTCGCTTTTTTCGCAGGCTCCGATGCGACTGCTCTATCCGCGCAGGAGAGAAGCCGCCGCGGACTCGCTGCGACAAGGCGCCGCCACCGCGGTCGTCCTCTGTTGCGGGCCCGTGCTCCCGGATTTCCGGAACCAGTGGACAAGCCGATTGGCGAGAAACGGACCAGGGTCCCGCAGACGGTATTGAAGGTCGGTATCGGTCCAGCGCACACCGCCCGAAGCGAGCCTGCGAGCGGCGGAGAACATCACGAACTTTCGATCAGCGTAGTTCGGATAAGGAACTTTTTCACCGGAAGCGTCGAGGCAGGCGAGTTCCGGAAAGTTCACGCCAGCGTGAAGAGAAGCGTAGACAGATGCCCAGTAGCGTCCGTTCATCTCGATGATAAAGACTTTGCCGTCGCGTTCATCGCGCCGCATATCGATATGGGCAACGCCTGTCCAGTTCAGCGCGGAGACCAGACGGCGCGCGATCTCCACCACTTCGTCGTCATGAACAAACCGAATCGCGGGCGGCGGCGCGAAAGAGGATGTCTCCGGCAGCAGCGGACACTGCACGGTGTGCGCGAGAATCCGGCCGTTCCGGCACAACACGCTGATGTCGATGTCGCGCCCGGGGACAAAGGACTGCGCCACCCAGTCTTCGCTGCCGAATTCATTGCGGCGCACCGCCTGCTCGAAGTCTCCCGCATTGTTGAACCGCAGGATCCGGTTACCTCCAAATCCACGCGCCGGCTTCAGGAGAATGGGGAAGGAAGGCAACCGGGAGAGTAAAGGCTTTCCGGCACGCAGGACGACCGACTGTGGATGCGGAAGCGCCGTCACCGCGAGAAACTCCGCAAAAGTCCCTTTGTCGCCCGCGATGTCGATCTGCGGCAGGTCCGGTGTGCCCGCGACCGTTGCACAATCCTCGATTTCTTTCCTTCGCTCGGACAGGAAACGGATACCGGCATCCGTACACGCCATGATCACCCCGATGCGCGCCTGCGCGGCGATTTGGCGAATGGCGTCGAGGAGATCCGCTTCGCCATTCCGGTAGTGATATTCCGCGCAGAACCGGGAGAAGCGAACCAGCGCCCGGCGCTCGGCCGAGAGGACGTGAAGCCTGCGACCCGCAGCCCCCAGACAGTTCGCGATCGGCGGAGCGAACCAGGACTCTCCATCGATGAGCAGAACCTTGCTCGTGGCGAATGCTTTCATAAGCGCATCATTCCTGTAACCTGCCTTTACGATGCGACACGCTCGACGAGACGAAACGCGCGCCTTCAGAACCCCCGCTTCACCGCCAGATAGGGAAGGAGACCGAGTTCGACAATCCCGGGCAGTGGGTCCTCCCGGCAAAAAGAAGATTCGATCCGCGATTCCCGGAGAGACCGCAGCCAGGCTTTCCAGTCCTGCCGGCCGGCCGCAATCTCGCGCAGCGCGACGGGAATGTCGGTCACCAGGCGAATCCAGGAAATCCCGGCCTGTCCCCGGCAGGATTCGACCGGCTGGCCCATCTGATCCGCATATTCGAGGTGGGCGAAATTGACTCCCGCCGCCAGTCCGAGAGAGTGATATCCCCAGGTGCGGCCGTTGACATCCAGAAGCCTGTACTTGCCGTCACGCGGATCCAGCTTGTACTCCATCTCGACCAGACCGTAGTAATTGAGCGACTTCAGAAAACGTTCGGAGATCGTCTCGAGCAGCGGAAGGTCAATCGTCTCGACAAACGTGCTGGCGCGTCCGAACTCCGGCGGATGCTGGCGGCTCCGGCGCACGACCATGCTTCCGAGCGCGCTTCCGTTCTTGTAGAAAGCGCAATAAGCAAACTGATTCTCGCCGCCGCCGGGAATGAGGTCCTGGATCATGACCTCGCCGGGTCCTACCAGAGATGCGGCTTTCTGAAACAGTTCGCGCAGTTCGGCGCGGCTGTCGGCGCGCCATGCCTTCGCTTTCGTGGCATAGATGAAGTGCTCTTTGATCGCGGGCTTGATGGCGAAAGGCGGCTCCGCCGCGATCTGGTCCAGTTCGGCAACGTCGCGCGGATACCACGTGTGAGGCGTGGCGATTCCCAATTGATTAGCGAGGGAATACGTGTTGCGCTTGTCCCAGATCCATTTCGTCGTCTCCCAGTCCGGCGTCGGGACGCGGAAGAATTCCCCCAGCAGCGGCCGGTAGCGAGAGAAGGCGGCGACGGTTTCGTCCCGCGTGGGAAACAGGACCCACCCTTCAAGACCCAGCCGGTGACCGGCCTCGAGCACGACGTCGACGGTCCGCTTCTGGTCACGCAGACTCGGGACCGTGATCGCGTGCGTGGCGTATCGCGAGAACCGGGATATCGAGTGCTCATCGTCGATCACGCAAACCGGCACGCCCCGGCTTCCGAGGCTGCGAAGAATTCCCAGACCCTGATAATCCCCGCCCACCACGACAGCGCCGATTTGCTGCTCCCGACTTGTCGTGCCTGGCTTGAGCGATTCCGCGGCTGTCTGAACGCCGACCGTCATCATTTCCGTTCCTTGAGCCTTATCGCCGGGCTCCGCGCGAGATCCGGCGGCTGAGAGCGAGAGACGCATAGCGGGCGCCGGAGACAAATTGCATGAGCGGGCCGTAACTCCACGCCGCCGGCGCGCCGAGGATATGCAGGCCGGGAACGGAGGTTTCGAGGCCTTCGCCGAGCAGGGGATAACCATTGGCCCGATGAATCCGTCCGGACAGTTCCGGCGAAAAGAAACCGTATCGGGAGATATCCACGCGATACCCGGTTCCGAGAAGGACGTGGTCAACCACGCGCGGGCTGTCATCGTCCAGCCGAAGGCTGACTCGTCCGCCCGATATCGCCGCGGAAACGACCGACCGTCCGAGGCGCACCGGCACGCCCTGGAGGCGGTGCACAAGCCAACGGGCGCCCGCCGGCCGGATGCAGCGCATCCACAAGGTGTTGCGGACTCCACGGGGGAGGTACTTCAACAAGTCGGGTCTGGCGACGAGTTGACTGACGCCGGCCGGACCGACGTCGGTGGGCGCATAGAGCAGCCGGCGGGTCGTTTTGCCGAGACGATGATGGAGAGTTTTCGAAAGCGCGCCCTGCAGCCAGTGAATGTGACCCGATCGCGCGATGACCTCGGCTTCGGCGCCGCACTCGCGCAGTAAAGCCGCCGACTCGAGCGCGCTTTGACCGCCACCGACGATGAGCACTGTCTTCCCGGCGAAGCGCCGGAATTCCCGGTGTTCCGACGTGTGCGACACGAGCGGACCGGGCATCCCCTGGAAGAGCGTCGGACGCCGGGGAAACGAACCGATTCCGGCCGCGACCACCACCCGGCGCGAGTAAATCGTTTCGCCCGTGTCGCCCACCGTGAGACGGAATCCCCTGGGATCTGTTGCAACCCGGCTGACCAGGCGCCGGTCGACATGAGGGACGGCGGATCGCTGGTACCAGAGTCCGTAGTCGATGAAACGGTCGAGCGGCACGGGCGTCGAAACCGTGCACCCGGTTGCGGCCTGATAGGCCCCGAGCGTCAACGAATGGTGAGGATCGGCAATCTCCGTCGCCGTGTAATTGGACCGAAGATACATGCCCGTGGGCATGCATTCGCTCCAGAAGGACATCGGCTCGCCAAAGATGCGGACATCCAGGTTTTTGATCGCCGATAAATGGGCGGCCGCCGATAACCCGTACGGGCCCGCTCCGATAATCGCTACATCGCAGATATTCATTGCCGTACCTTTTGGGCGACGAGTTCCCGAGCCGGCGGAAGAAGTGCTTCCCGCCGCCGGGGAGAGTTCGCCACTTCCCGATAGAGGTTCAAAAGTCTGATCGCCGCCGCAGTCCACGTGATCTCGTGGGTGGTGCGGAGCGAATTCTCGCGCAACCGTTCGAGCAGCGCGCGATCCTGATGCAATAGGGTGATGTGACGCGAGATCGTCGGGACATCACCGATCGAATGAATGAGTGCATTCTCCCCGTGAGCGCAGATCGCGCCCGCGGCTTCGGAAACCAGCAGCACGCAGCCGCTCCCCCGAGCATCCGAAGTGACCAGCGCGCTTCCCTCCTCGATGCTGGGCAGAATGAGGATATCGGACTGGCGCATCAACTGCGGGATGTCGTTCCGAAATCCGAGCACGCGTACGCTCGGGTGATTTAACATGGCGGAAAGCTTCTCCGCGTAGGCCGGGAGGAACCGGCCCGCAATCAGAAAGGTTCCGTCCTGGCAGGCCGCCGACTGCAGCCACGCATCGAGCGCAAAGTGCAGACCTTTGCGCACGGCGCAGTCACCCACAAACAGCATCGTCAGCCCGGGGTTTGCGTCGCGGCATGGTCGATCGGCAGGATGATAAGCCGTTTCGTCATACCCGTATTGATGCCGCAGAAGCTTTTCCGGCGGAAAGCCCCGATCGAGGAACGTCTTCCGGACAAAATCGGACGGACAGAGAAGATAATCGGCCATCCGGAATTCTTCTTCCTCTTTTGCGAGGACATCCGGCTTGAAAGCGTACTCGTTATCGGGTGGCAGAGTAATACCCAGTCGTTTCGATTCCTTCGCGACCGACTCGTAGGCGTATCGCGTATGGGCATTCGGCCGTTCGAGGACCACGGGTATTCCGGAACGCGCCGCGGCCTTCAGCGTTTGCTTCGCGGCGCCGGGCCACGCATGAATCACATCGATCTGATTCGCCAGCTTTTCGATTCGCTTCGAAACGATGTAGTCGTGAAGCGCAAGAGCGCGTTCCGTCCCGAGGAGTTTGTACGGGATGCGCAGTTTCCCTCTCGACAAAGTTGTGTACACCCGCACCCCGGACGGCACCGCCCGGTGAAGGACTCCGGCGCAAACCGCGATTTCCGCCCCTGCCCCGGCAAGACCGCGTACCTGCTGCCATGCCGTGTAGCAGATGCGGCCCGCGCCCAGCTTGTGGGGAAAACTATATAGAACGCGAACCGGTCGATCCTCTGTTTTCACGGTGAATCCAGTCTGATGGTGGTTTTGCAGAGCCGATCCTACGCCGGCTGCAGCGCGCGATGGTTGTCCGTCGTATCTTCGATCGCGACGAACGATTCCTCAGGCACAGCCTGACTCGCGGGAAAAGTGAGGCGCGTGACGCCTTCCGCTTCATTCAGAAGCCGGAAATTGAGATCGTCAAACACCTTGCCCGGGCCGGCGTTCTTTTTCGTCCTGCGGTAGTCCACGACGAATGCCGGCGCTCCGCGCTCCCGGTATTTGCGAATCAGATGCGCGACGAATGCGTGCTCCACCCGTTTGCCCTGAATGCGGCAACTGAACATCAGGTCCGTCATGCGGGCTTCCGGCCGGTTGAGAACGCAGAAACCGACGGTTCCGTAACTCCCGAAACGATCCTCGCAATCGAGAACATACGTATCGATATCGGGCCTCGCCAGAAGTTCGCGCAGCTGCTCGCGCGTGTAGCGGTTTCCCGAGAAGTTCATCTGATTCGTCCGCTGCGTGAGTTCGTGCACCCGTTCGAGGTTTTCTTCTCTCATCGGCC
>DASZUZ010000961.1:0-5012 GCA_035547415.1 Bryobacteraceae bacterium
ACGCTGGTCGGCACGAAGACACGAAAGACACGAATCATCTTAAAGCAGGCGCTGTTTGCTAAGTGGCCAGTCTAACACGGGCATTCAGGGTGGCCCGGTATATCAAACGTGCCGCAAACGGCATATCGCGGGAAACCCTGACGGCAGACTTTAACTGCAGGGGCGATACTACTCCCGGTAGGGCGATTCCGGCAGGCATCCGGATTAATCCGTTTCGGTCAGAAGCCGGGGGGACCCGCGCGGGCTTATTGAACTGGCGGATCAGTCGGAGCCTTGAGAATTGTGCGCCCGCATCAGATTAAGAAAAAGCGTGGGTTGACTCCGCAGCACAGCCGCCGGATTATAGGAGCCAACGCCAGGGGTTGCGCTGAGTTTTCAGGTTTGCAGATCGAGCAGTAGCCGGTAAAAGCGAGTCCGTCCCATCTTCAGCAACTTCGGCAATGTCAGCAGGGTCCTGTTTTCGTCCGGTACAGGAGGTAAACGTGAAATCCTCTCCTCTCTTCAGGCGCCCGGCAGGTGGGCTGGGACCTGTGTTTCTGGCGACGTTGCTCGCCGTTCTTTCACTGCCAGCGAAGGCTCAGATTTCGAACGGAGCAATCGTGGGAACCGTTACGGATGCGTCCGGCGCCAGCGTGCCTGGAGCCTCCATCACATTGACGAATATCGCTACGTCCGGGCGCAGAACCGCGCAGAGTAACACCGATGGCAATTATGAATTCCCCAATCTGGTACCGGGCCGATATCGGGTGGACATCGAGAAGACGGGGTTCAAGCACCTGACGCGGGACGACATCGAACTGCAGGTCCAGGGAACGGTCCGCGTGGACGGAGCGATGCAAATCGGCGATGTGGGCCAGACCGTGGAAGTCAGCGCGGCGGCGCCATTACTGCAGACCGAAACCTCTTCGCTCGGCACGGTGGTCGATAGCCGCAAAGTGCAGGAGATGCCACTTAACGGGCGCAACGTGATCAACCTGGTGACGCTGGTGCCGGGCGTCGTGGCGCAGGGGCAATCCATGCAGAATCCGAGCGGCCAGAATATCTTCAGCTTCGGCAATTTTCAGATTGGCGGCGCCATCGCCGGACAGAACGCCACTTTCTTCGATGGCGCTCCGCTGAATGTGGCGCAGGGAAGCCTGATCGCGCTGATTCCCACGCAGGACGCCACGCAGGAGTTCCGGGTTCAGACGAATAGCCTGGGCCCGGAGTTCGGGCGTTTCGCGGGCGGCGTGATCAATCTGGTGTCGAAGTCCGGCAGCAATGAATTCCATGGCGGCGGATACGAGTTTCTGCGCAACAAGGTACTGAACGCGAACACGTTCTTTAATAATGCTTCCGGCAAACCACGCCCCTCTTTTACGCAGAACCAGTACGGCGCCAATATCGGCGGCCCGGTCCGGAAAGACAAGACTTTCTTCTTCTTCGCGTGGGAGGGATTCCGGCAGCGGCAGGGATACCCGTATCTGGTCGCTGTTCCTACGGTTCAGCAACGAAACGGGGATTTCTCCGACACCCGCAATGCCAGCGGCGCTTTGATTCCGATTTACGATCCCCTGACCACCTGCGGCGTTCTGGGCAATCCTGCCTGCGCGGGAGCCACCACCCGCATGGCGTTTCCCGGAAACGTGATCCCCGCAAGCCGGCTGGATCCCACCGCGAAGGTTCTGGCGAATTACTGGGGCATGCCGAACACGCCCGGTCAGCCTTACACCAACATCAACAATTTCAGCGCAAACGCCAACTCCGGCGGCAATAATGACGAATACAACGCGCGCATCGATCACAGCCTGAGCGACCGTCAGCGGCTCTTTCTGCGGTATACCTATTGGACCAACTACAGCCTGGCGCAGGATCCCTACGGCACGCATGTTTATCAGGACCGCGGGCCGGAAACATGGCGCGTGAACAATGCCGCAGTGGGCGATACGTTTACGCTCTCCCCCACAACGGTGCTCGACCTTCGCGCCGGATTTCTGCGTTTTGTCTATGGGCGAATACCGGGGAGCCTGGGCGTGGATCTGACGACATTCGGACTTCCCGCGTTTCTCAACAATCAGGTTTCTTTCCGCGTGATTCCGACTCCCGTCGTGCAGCAATTCAGCGATATCTGGAGCAGCCAGGGACCCGGCAGCGTCATCAATCAGGCGAATGACAGTTATTCGCTGTATCCGGTGGTCACGAAAATCGCCGGCTCCCACACCATGAAATTCGGGGGCGAGGTGCGGAGGCAGATCACAAACTATATTCAGAGCAACGTCGGCAGCGGAATCTATAACTTCGACAATCTTTTTACGGCAGTCAATCCCTCGGCTCCCGCCGGCACCGGATTCGGATTCGCATCGTTCATGCTGGGCTACGGATCGAGCGGCAACGTGGTGACGCCGATTCCGTATTCCTATCGCAACTACTATGCCGGCGTTTATGCATCCGACACGTGGCAGGTCAGCAAAAAGCTGACGGTCAACTACGGGCTTCGCTGGGAACTGCCGTTCCCGGAAGTGGAACGATATGACCGGTTCACCGTTTTCCTGCCGAATGCGCCCAGCCCGTTTGCGCAGGCGGCCGGCCTCCCGAATCTGAAAGGACGCCTCGGGCTGGTCAATTCTCCCGATAATCCGAGCCGGTACGCGGCGGCAACGCATCTGAGCCTGTTCGCTCCGCGTCTCGGTTTCGCCTACCGGCTGACGGACAAAACTGTCGTCCGTTCCGGGTATGGAATCTTCTACGTTCAGAACGATGGCACAGGCGGATCGCAGCTGACGTCGGTTTCACAACCGTGGGTGCCGACAGTCGATGGCGAACTGACGCCCGTGGCTACCCTGAGTAATCCGTTTCCGACAGGCATTCTGCAACCGCCGCAGCGGAATCAGATTTATCAGCTCGATTATCTGGGCCTGGGCATCAGCGCGCCGATTCCGGGAGCAGCGGCGCAGCACTTTGGATATTTCCAGCAGTGGAATTTCAATATCGAACGCGAACTGTATGGCGGCCTGGTGGTTGAAGTCGCTTACGCGGGGTCGAAGGGGACCCACCTCGTGGGCGGTCCGGTGCTCGATCAACTGCCGGATCAGTACCTCGCGCTGGGCGACGCCGCTCTCCGGAAGCAGGTTCCGAATCCATTTTATGGAACCGCGCTGTTCGGAACTCTCGCGCAACCAACCGTACAGTACGGTCAACTGTTGCGTCCTTATCCCCAGTACACAGGTGTTACCGCGGCAAACGACGGCAATCGCGATTCGATCTACCATTCGATGCAGGTGAAGGTCGAGAAGCGGTTCCGCCAGGGCGGTACGGTTCTCGGTTCCTATACCTGGTCGAAGAACATCGGCGATATCGAAACGGGCATGGGCTGGCTCGAAGCGGGTCCTCTCGCGGGCATCCAGAACAACAACAACCTGCGGCAGGAGCGCGCCGTGTCCGGTTTTGACGTGGCGCACCGCCTGATCGTCAGTTATGTTTACGATCTGCCGTTCGGGAAGGGGAAACAGTTTTTGGCCGGCGTGCACGGCGTGACGGACAAGCTGGTTTCCGGCTGGGGTATCAATGGAATCTCGACATTCCAGGGTGGATTCCCCCTGACTTTTGCGACCTCGTCGAATCTGACGGACTCGTTCGGCGGCGGGTCGAGGCCGAATTACGTCGGCGGCTGCAGCATTTCGGTTTCGGGCGCCGCGCAGGCGAGACTGAACCAGTGGTTTAACAAATCCTGCTTCACCGCGCCGCCGGCGGCGACATTCGGCAATCTCGGCAGAACGCTCACAGCGGTGCGCACAGCCGGAATCGCGAACTACGATTTCAGCGTATTCAAGAGCGTGGATCTGACCGAGCGTTTCCGCCTGCAATTCCGCACGGAGATCTTCAACCTTTTCAACCGCGTGCAGTTCGGACCTCCGGGCGAAACACTGGGGAATGCTCAGTTCGGCGTGGTCAGCACCCAGCTGAACCTGCCCCGGCTGGTGCAGTTCGCTCTCCGGCTGAACTATTGAGGCGAATCGGGTATCCCGCACAGCGCAAAACGGCGAGTTGCGCACCGCCAGGCCCTACAATAAACGTCATGTATCCGGCGTACAATGCGCAGCTGACCGGCGGGAGAGTGCAGTGGCCGGAGTCGGCTCCGCTCGCCGCAAAGGTCGGATTCCCGGGTGTGGACGTCGGACTGCTGACGGCCATGAAAAATGGCCTCGAAAGCACGCGCAAACTGCTGGACAGTCTGAATCTTCGGCCCGCGGCGGTCGACCTGCCGGTGGATTTCCGCAAGGATGACGAGACCTTCCGGAAGGGGCTGCGATTGCTTCCGGATGCAGGCTCTTTCGCGGCGGCTATCGGCTGCCCGCGGATGGTGACCTACATCCTGTCCTCGAGCGATAAGCCAAAAGCGGAACAGCGGAAGATCTTACTCGACCGGTTCCGCGCCTGCGCGGATATCCTGGCGCGGTCGCATGTGCGGCTGGGGCTGGAATTCCTCGGTCCGCTGCACATCCGCAGGGCGATGCCTTACGAGTTCATCTGGCGCATGGACGAGATGCTCGCATTCGCCAAAGAGTGCGGCAGCAACTGCGGGCTTCTGCTCGATACATGGCACTGGCACCATGCCGGCGCCACGGTGGACGACATCCTGGCCGCCGGCAAGGAGCGTATTGTCCACGTACACTTCAATGACGCCGCGAAGCAGCCGCCCGAAGAAGTGCGGGATAACCAGCGTCTGCTTCCGGGCGAGGGCGTCATTAATCTGATCGGCCTGCTAAAGGCGTTGAAGAAGATCGGCTATGAAGACGCTCTTTCCGTGGAGGTCTTCGGCCGCGGCCTCAAAGAAATGCCTGTCGAACAGGCGGCCCGCATGGGCCGCGACGCGGCGGTGCGGCCCATGCGCGAGGCAGGTGTCGCCTGATGGCGGACGAACTCGCCGCGCTGCTGACCGAGCAAGCGAATCCCGCATCGGCTCGCATTGACAAGCTGTCGACGGAAGAGATACTGCGCGTCATCAACGATGAGGACCGCAGGGTCGCCGAGTC
>DASZUZ010000962.1:0-2968 GCA_035547415.1 Bryobacteraceae bacterium
CACCGCACCGCCGAGGTTTCCACACGTGTTCATGACGGCGGATACCGATCCGGCGTAGTCGCCGCCGATATCGAGGGGGATGGCCCACGACACGCCGACGGTCAATTCCAGGCCGAACATGGCGACGCACGAGTACAGCACGCTCTGCTCGGGATCCTGCACGAAACAGGCGGCAAGTATGCTGACGGCTCCGATCAGGAAGCCGCAGACGGCGACGCCTCGCCGGGCCACCTTCAGGCTGGAACGGCGCGCCCAGAGGTCCGAAATCCACCCGCCTGCCGCATCGCCGACAGTGCCGGCGAGAAGCGGCAGGCTTGCGTAGAATCCCATCTTCTGGATGCTGAATCCGCGTCCGGCGTTCAGATATTTGGGGAACCAGTCCAGATACACGGCAAGGGAATAGGCGTAACAGAAATACATGGCCGACAGAATCCAGATCTGATGGCTCGAGAGGATGCGGCGCCAGGGCACGCTATCCCCGGATTTTCGCTGTCCGACGAAGGTTGCGATCAGCTTGCGTTCGGCATCGTTGGCGCCGGCGTGATCGCCGGGATTGTCGCGGTAATACCAGAACCAGATCGCGGACCAGATCACTCCCAGCGAGCCAAAGGAAACGAACGCCGCGCGCCAGCCGAAGCGGACGATTACCAGTGCGACGATCGGAGGCGTGAGCGCCGCCCCCAGCCGGGAACCGGCATGCGTCAATCCCTGCGCAAAGCCCCGTTCGGACGGCAGCATCCACCGGGAGAGGGAGCGAGTCGCAATGGGGAAAGCGCCGGCCTCACCCATTCCGAAAAGGAAACGGGAAACGATCATGGAAGCGGCATTCCAGGTCAACGCGGTGCCGGAGCAGAAGATCGACCACCAGGTCACAATCGCGGCCAGCGAGCGGCGTGGACCGAACTTGTCGCCGAGCCATCCCCCCGGGATCTGAAAAACCGAATATGCCCAGCGAAAGGAGCCGAGAATCCAGCCCATTGTCACGACCGAGAAGCCGAACTCCTTCTGGATCGACGGCACCGCCGACGAGATGACGACGCGGTCCATGTACGTGATCATGTACGCCGCGACAGTGAGCCCAAGCACGACGTGCCGCACGTGGGAGGGACGCGCCGGAGCGCTGGAGGAGGCCGTTTTGGGGTGCACCGGTTCGACCATCATATACAGCGCCAGCCGCGATCGGCCCGTTCCTTCAATGCTGCGTCACGTAATCGAAACCCGCGCGGAGGAGCACGATCCCGTACGCAGTCCCTCCGGCGTCTTTGTACGGATTGTCGACGTTCAGATCCACAAGGGTGTAGTCCGAAGGACTGATGAGATCCGCAGGCACAGGGAAACTGACTTCGTTCATTCCGTCCTGCCGCAGAAGGAGGGCGCCCACCGCCTTTCCGTTCACGAGAATCGAAAGCGTCCTGTTTCCTGATCTCGTTACAAAATCCGGAGCCCAGAATTTGAGCGAGAACTCTGCGGGAGCCGGATAAACATCGAATTTCAGTTGCGCCCGCGGAGCCGTCCATCGGGTCTGGTTTGAAGGGTCACCGTCCATGACGCCCGATACGACATAGGCCGCGCTGTCGCGCCGTGCCGTGTCCATCTGTCGCCCGACGCCGTAATCCCGCAAAATGTGAAGACGGATCGCTCGCGCGGGATCCCTGGTATCCAGCGCCTCATATCGTTCGGAAGCAAATGTGAATATGTGATCGTATTCCGGCGGGTTCTCCGGCGGTTGCTGATCGGACGGAGCAGCCAGCCTCCAGGCCCTGATGGAATGATCGTGGTAGAGCAGTCGGAGATTGAACAACAGGTCATAAGCGTCCCGGGGAAATTCGTCGGTGACGAAGAGCAATTCCGAACCTTGACGCAACCGGGGATACTCGCGGCGAAATTGCTCAGTCAGTCTGAATTCCGGCGAAAGCTGCGGATCGGGCGGCGGTGGCCACTCACGGGCATGAAGCAACGCGACGGCAATCGTGACCGCGGCGAATATCGCTGCCGTTGCCGCCGGCGAAAGCCTGGAAGCAGTAATGCCAATCAGCGCCGCGCCGTACAGTCCCAGGCCGAGTACCGGCACATACAGGACATAACCGGGCCTGGCGGCTATCAGCGCCACGGGAGTAATCGTGATGACGAAGAAAAGCCAGCCGAAGATCATCGATTGATTGCGGAGAAGCAGAGCCGCGGCGGCGGCCAGGACGACGACGAGTCCCGCCGCCTGCGGTGAGAACTTCAGGTGGTGATAGGCCAGGGTGGTGAAGTATTCGGAAATCCGCGTGAACCACACCGCCAGATCCAGGTGGGGCCTGTACATGCCGTTGGTCGTCAGTTCGGGTTCTCGTCGGACCCGCAGCAATACGAATGTGAGCGACAGCGCAGCAAGAGTAACGTACAGCGGCCCGATGCTGCGGAGCCATTGTGGAAGCCGTTTGCGTCGCCAGACGCGAGGCAGAACGAAAACCGCTTCGTAGGAGGCGAGCAGCAGCGGCAGAGCCACGCCGCTCTCTTTGGAATCCATCGACAGGATGCAACAAAGACAAACGAGCACTGCGGTTCGGAGAGATATCGACTCCTGTTTTTTCCGCGCCTGCGCATAGACTGCAATCCCCAGAACCGTGAACAGAAACCAGAGGCGGTCGTAAATCGTGCCCGCGCTTGTGTAGAGATCCTGAAAGCTGCCATGAACCAGCGTCAGCGAGAGCGCGAGGAGCGACTGAATGACACTCGCCGTAATCGCCCGAAAAAACCGGTAGGCGAGGATGGCGTTTCCCGCAAGCAGAAGCCAGCAGAACAGGTAGAGAGGCGCCGGGTGGAATCCAAAGATCCCGTAGAAGACCCGGTACACGGCGCCGCCGAGCGGACGGTAAAGAGGAATCCACGGCATGAACTCCGCGCGCGCCAGCCGCCAGGGATTCACGGTCCAGACTTCGTACATGTTCATCATGTCGTCGCCGGAGTAGAACATGATGAGTCC
>DASZUZ010000963.1:0-10057 GCA_035547415.1 Bryobacteraceae bacterium
TGAAGAACGGCGGCTTGCTGCTGATTTTCCCCGCGGGTGAAGTCTCTCACTTCGATTTCCGCGCGGCGGCGGTTCGGGATCCCGAATGGCGGACCACAGCCGCCCGCCTGATCCGCCTCACCGGGGCGAAGACTCTTCCCATCCTGATTCGCGGAACCAACAGTCTCCCGTTTCAGATGCTCGGAATGGTGCATCCCCGGCTTCGGACCGCTGCGTTGCCTGCTGAGTTAGTCAACAAACGCGGCAAGACCGTCGAAGTCAGAATCGGCAGCCTGATTGAGCCCTCTCAAATGGCGTTGCTCCGGGGAGACGAATCCGCCATCCGCTACCTGCGCGTTCGCACGGATCTGCTCGCCCGCCGCGGCGGCGTGCCCGGCAAGTCTGCCCCCGGAACGCGTCCCCTCGCGCCGGCAGCACCTGCGGACCTGATTGAGGCGGAGATCGGAGCCTTGCCTCCGGATTGCCGCCTCGTCGACGACGGTCGGGAGTTCACCGCATATCTCGCGGCGGCAAACCAGATCCCGCTCGCCCTCAAGGAGATTGGCCGTCTTCGGGAAGTCACTTTCCGGGCAGCGGGCGAAGGAACGGGCAATCCGCTCGATCTCGACCGCTTCGACCGTCATTACATGCACCTCTTCGTCTGGAATCGGAAAAAGCAACAGATCGTGGGCGCGTACCGCATCGGGGACGTGCCTGCGCTGCTCTCCCGGTTTGGTCGAAAGGGACTCTACACCGACACGCTGTTCCGCTTCAGTCGGGGATTTCTCGAGAACCTGGGCCCCGCGCTCGAACTCGGACGCTCGTTCGTCCGGCCGGAATACCAGAGGCAATTTGCGCCTCTGCTTCTTCTGTGGAAAGGCATCAGCGCCTTCGTGGCGCGCCGCCCGCATTACTCCACGCTCATCGGCGCGGTAAGCATCAGTAACCAATATTCCAGGGCCTCCCGCGAACTCATCGCCCGATACTTTGAAAACTCCGGCATCGCCGCGGTCCGGGGCCGCCGTCCGCGGCGAAAGAGCCTTGTCCCCAAGTGGGAAATCGACGCCTTGTGCTCCCTGGTCTCGAATGCGGATGATCTCTCGGACCCAATATCCGATCTCGAGCCGGACGGCAAAGGTATTCCCGTCCTTGTGAAGCAATATCTCAAGCTCGGTGGTCAGCTGCTTGCCTTCAGCGTGGACCCGCGATTCGGAAACACGCTCGACGGGTTTGTGATGCTCGACCTGACCCGCACCGCCCCCGAAATCCTCGGGCGCTACATGGGCAATGATCGCGCAAAGGAATTTTTCGCGTGGCATGCCGCCATGGCGAAGCGCGTCGCATAGAACCATCTGGCCCACGGCCACCCTTCGAAACATCGTCCGGGTGACGCCGATCGCGAATATTTATCTCTCCACGCATGAATCATTTAGCGGTCCTCTCGCCATAACCCGGGCTGCATCGTGTCAGCATCGGGCCAGGAAGCGAACATGCCTGAAACACCTGGACATTCGACAAGGCTCGAGGCGATTGGCTCGGCGGCGGCCGGCATCGCGCACGACCTCAATAATCAGCTGACCCTGATTCTGAATCACCTCGAACAGCCCGATGTCGATGCGGCGCGGGAAGCCACGCGACGCTGCTCGGCCCTCACCGCCGCCCTTCTGTCTTATTGCAAAGGAGAAGCGCCGGTGTTACGTCCCCTGCGCGTCGGACCATTCCTCCGCGCCTTCTTCGAAGGCGGGCATATCCCTCCCCGGATTCAGTTGGCCATGGACATTCCCGAAGCGCTGCCGGACATCAGGGCCGACCCCGTGGCGCTCACTCGCGTCCTCGCCAATCTTGTCGCCAATGCCTGCCACGCCATGTGCGGCGCGGGCGTTCTGCATGTCCGTGCGACCCGCGGAATCATCTCGCTGAGCGACACAGGTCCCGGTATCCCGGCTGGCGCTGTAGAACGAATCTTCAATCCTTTCTTCAGTACCAAAGGCGCCAGCGGCTCCGGGCTGGGCCTCGCGATCGTCAAACAGGTCATGCTGGCGCACGGCGGTTCGGTAACGGTTGAGTCATCCCCGGGCCGTGGAGCGAAATTCACTCTCCGTTTTCGGACATGCTGAACATCACTCCCGCCGCGTGCTTTCAATCCGGGCGAACTTCTGGTCCGACCAGACAAAATAATCGCGATCGCACTCCCCTGGAGTTCCCGCGACGCAGTTCGTCCTCACGATCATGAGGGCGCTTCCTGGACGGTACTCGAGTTCGCCGCTCGCGGGCGGCGCGAAAACAGCCCCGGATTTCGCGTCGACAATCGCATGGTGGATACAGCCCGGGCCGCACGGCCAGTCCACGACAGTGTAATGTCCCGCGAAGTTCGGTCCGTTTCTCATCCCGTCGATAATGGCGGATCTATTGCGGCGCTGTTCAGGCGTCGTGAGGCGCGGCCTGGCCGGTGCGCCGGTGAAGACCCGCGCGATCCGGTATGTCTCAAAGCGCGGGTACTGCGCGAGAAATAAAAGAAACAGCGCGAGGTATCTGCTCATGGCGCAATCGGACCGGATGCTCAGCCAATGAATCGTCCCGCGGTAATCCAGCCTAAAGAGACGCTGGTCATGACAACGCCAATGAGCAGAATCGCGGCCGCCGATACCACCGGCATGTAACGAAAGAAAAGGTTATCGGTGCGCTGGCGCTCAGGCAGAAGATTTTTCGCGTACAGCACGAGCATCCCCGTCGCGGTCAGAACGATCGCCAGTCCCAGACTGAACGCCACGAGGAGAATCATTCCAAGCCCCACCCTGCCGATGGAAATCGCGCTGAGCAGCAGAATGAGGGCGGACGGGCACGGGACCAGACCGCCGCTTGCGCCGAGAGCGATCAGGCTGCCGATGGAAATGTCGCCCTCGGGCACATGCGAGTGAGTATGCCCGTCGTGCGTATGCGTGAAAGCGCCATGAGCATGGGCATGCTCGTGAGGGTGATCGTGCGAATGAGCGTGAAGATGGCCGTGGTCATGATGGTCGTGGACATGCGGGTGCTCGTGGACGTGCGGATGATCATGGTCGTGGGAATGGCCGTGATTGTGGTCATGCTCGTGGGCGTGAACGTGAGGATGACCGTGATCGTGATGATGATGCTCGTGAACATGCGGGTGTCCATGCCCGTGGTCGTGATGATGATCGTGCGCGTGAAGCGCCCTGAGTCGCCGCATGCGCTTCCAGAGCAGCATGGCCCCAATCCATATGATGGAGAGCCCCGACACGATTCCCAGAACCTTCGAGATCCGGTCCGGCATGATGTACCGCGAAAGGAACATTGTGGCCAGACCAAGGAGAAATACGCTGAAGGTGTGAGTAAACGTGACCATGCCCCCCAGCAGGGCCGCGTGCTTCGGCGTTCCCCGTGCGCCCACCAGATACGCTGCCACCATCGTCTTGCCGTGGCCCGGTTCGAGCGCGTGCAGCGCCCCGAACCAGAACGCCAGCCCGATCAGCGTCGCCATCAGGGGCCACGAGATGTTTTCCATCCGCAGAATGCGCGAGATCGCGTCGTTGCGTTTGACCGAGCCCATCGCTGGAGACTCGGGCGGGCGAACATCGTGAAAGACCTGCGCCGCCGGTGTCTGCCCTGACGCCACGGAAGTCTGCGCGGCGGTCGGCGCCCGTTCGATCACCGGCTTGCGAATCTGCGATACGGCCGTGGGCGTGGTGCGCCACTCCAGCCAGGCGCGAGTATCCTGGGGCGGTGCTTTGGTGGGGTCCTGCGGGTATGACGTCAGCGCCTGGCTGATGTCGGCGTCATCATTCGACGCCCTCGAAACCGCGGCGCCTTTTTCAGGACGAATGACAATTTCGCGCCACCCCGCCCGGGTCGCATAATTGTGGTCCTCATACTCGAGCCGTCCGCCGGATGCGCTGACGTGCAGTCTGGTGGAGACCCGAAAGACAGGCAGGTTGCCGGCGCCGTCGAGAACAGCCAGCTCCGTGCTCAGAATTTTCGGGGTAAGAACCCTGCCGTCTTCGGTGAACGTGAGGTGCGCCACCCAGACGCGCGCCTGCTCCGCCGCCCTCGCTTCCAGCACATCCTTGCCGGCATCGCGAGGCACATTCCACGCCTGCATCAGCTCGAATGTCGGAATCTCCGCCAGATCGAGCACGTATGTAACGTCCACGCCCTTCGCGCCCGGCTCGAGACGCGCATAGTGGTTCACGCTCAGATTGCCCATCGGATGAGCCAGAGCCATCCCCGCCATCTGCAGGTAAGCCAACGGACGCAACGCTTTCATATCATTCGGACTTAACTTCCCCGCCCGCATTCGGATTGCCCTCCGCGTATGCTACGGTAGTGATTTCCCACCCATCGAATGAACTTTGACCGCAACATCGCACGCCTGATCGACCACACCATTCTAAAACCAGATGCCACCAGACACGAGGTGAAACAGGTGTGCGCCGAGGCGCTGCGCTACGAGTTTGCAAGTGTCTGCGTCAATTCGTTTTGGGTTCCGCTGGTGGCGCGGGAACTCAGTGCGTCGCCGGTAAAGGTCTGCTCCGTGGTGGGCTTTCCCCTCGGAGCCGCCAGCACTTCGTCGAAAGTCGCTGAAACCTTGGGCGCAATCGCCGATGGCGCGCGCGAGATTGATATGGTCATCAATCTGGGCGCGTTCAAAGGGGGCGAGAACTTCGTGGCTGAATCCGATATCATCGCCGTCGCGAAGGCCTGTCATGACAACGGCGCAATCGTGAAGGTGATTATCGAGACCGCCCTGCTCGATCAGGATCAGAAGATTCTGGCCTGCCGGATCGCAAAGAGTGGCGGCGCCGATTTCGTGAAAACATCGACCGGCTTCAGCAAATCGGGAGCAATCGTCGAAGACGTCGCGCTCCTGTGCCGGACCGTGGGTCCGGAAATGGGCGTGAAAGCATCCGGTGGAGTGCGAACGCTCGGCGATCTGAAGGCCATGGTCGCCGCGGGCGCCACCCGAATCGGTTCCAGCGCAAGCGTGAGGATCGTCGAGGCCACGGCCGAAATGGAAAATGCCGCGCGCTAAGCCGCCCATTCGGTTCCGCGAACGCAGCGACCTGCTCGACTTCCTGCTCGAAATCTCCACCGTCACGGCGGAGACGCTGGATCTCGATGAACTGCTTCCGAGCGTCGGCGCGATCGTTCAGCGCGTGATTCCTTACGATCTCTTCGCCATCCTGTTGTTCAACGACAAGCGGAAAGATCTCAGAATCCGCTACGCCGTCGGGCATCGTGAAGAAGTCGTCCGCAATCTCGCGATCGCTCTCGGCGAAGGACTCGTCGGCGCGGCCGCGGCGCGGCGCGAGCCCATTCTCGTTCCCGACGTGCGTGCTGACGATCGGTATCTCCCCACTTCCGATATCGTGCGCAGTGAACTCAGCGTCCCGATGATCGCGCGGAATCGCCTGGTGGGCGTGATCGATATTCAGTCGACGAGGACGGAAGCCTTCCAGGATCACGACCGCACTCTGCTCCGGCTCATCGCCGCGCGTGTTGCGGCGGCGATCGACAACGCCCAGCTCTACCGGCGCGCCGAGCGCCAGTACCGCACCATTCGCACCCTTTCGCGCATCTCGCACGAATTCTCTTCGATTCTCGAAATCGAAGAACTGCTTTCGAAGATCGCCTCGAGCGTTCGCAGTCTGATCAACTACGACGCCTTCAACATCCTGATGGTGGATGCGGACCGAAAAGTTCTTCGTCACCACTTCAGCATCCGGTACGACCAGCGGGTCAACATCGACAACATTCCGCTCGGCAAAGGAATTACCGGCGCGGCGGCCACCTCGGGCGAGATCGTGCGCGTCTACGACACCGGTAGCGATCCCCGCTATATCGCGTCTCATCCGGATATCCGGTCCGAAATCGCGGTGCCGCTGAAGCTGCAGCACCGGGTCATTGGCGTGATGGATCTGGAGAACGAAAGGATCGGCTACTTCACGGACGATCACGCCCGCACCCTCAGCCTGCTTGCGCCATCGGTCGCGATCGCTCTCGAAAACGCCCGGCTGTACAAGGAGATTGGCGAGCGCGAACGCCTGATGCAGGAGGATCTGCGGGCTGCATTCGAACTGCAGACGATCCTTCTTCCCCAGGAAGCTCCCGGCGTGCAGGGTCTTGAGATCGCCATCGGACTTCGACCGGCCCGGCAGATCAGCGGCGACCTCTACGATTTCTACGAACATCCCGATTCTCATGTGGCCATTGCGTTCGGCGATTCGAGCGGCAAAGGAGCCGCCGCGGCCCTGTACGGCGCGCTGGTGAACGGCCTCATGCGAACCATGGCGCCGCGCCGCCGGAGTCCGGCCGAGCTGATGAAGGCGCTGAATGATGCGCTCGTCCAGCGAAAGGTGGAAGGCCGCTACCTGACTCTGCTTCTGGTGCTCTGGCACCCGCACTCGCAGACGTTTACGATGGCGAATGCGGGCGGGTCGCCGCCGATGGTGTGCCGCAATCGGGACATCCTGAAAGTTCAGATCGAAGGCGTGCCGCTGGGACTGCTGCCGAATCGCGAATACGAAGAGCGGAACTTCGCGGCGAAGAAAGGCGACCTTGTCGTGCTTTTCTCGGATGGCGTTTCCGATCATCTGAACGCCACCGGCGAGGAATATGGCCGCGGGCGTCTCGCGGAAGTTCTGCGCCGCTGCTGTGATTGCACGACGGAGCAGATCGTTCAGAAGATTTTTGAGGATCTCGATCGGTTCAATCTGGAGCGGTTCGACGATCAGACGCTGATCGTGATGAGAGTGAAATGATGTTTCGCTACGAAGGCGGAGAATTTTATTGCGAAGGCGTTTCGCTGGAAGCCATCGCCCGCGCGGCCGGAACGCCGTGCTACGTATATTCAGCGCGCTCGATCCTCGACGCTTACAGGGATTACGACGCGGCGTTCGGATCTCTTCCCCACATGGTGTGCTATGCGGTGAAGGCCAACTCCACGCTCGCCGTGCTCCGCCTGCTCGCCAATGCGGGCTGCGGATTCGATATCGTCTCGGGCGGAGAGTTATTCCGCGTCCTTGAAGCGGGCGGCGATCCGGCGAGAGTCGTGTTCTCCGGCGTCGGGAAGACGCCCGACGAGATCGAAGCCGCTCTCCGCAGCGGTATCAACAACTTCAACTGCGAGTCGGAAGGCGAACTGGCCGAAATTGACGCCATCGCGGAGCGTCTCGGCAAAGTAGCGCGTTTCTCGCTCCGCGTGAATCCGGATGTGAACGCGGAAACGCATCCGTATATCAGCACGGGCCTGCGAGACCACAAATTCGGCATCGACATCGCGGAGGCCGCCGGCGTCTACGCTCGCGCGCGGGCCTTCCGGAACCTGCGGGCCGCGGGCGTCAGTTGTCATATCGGCTCGCAGATCCTCGATTACGCGCCGATCCTCGAAGCCGCGGGAAAGGTCCTCGCGCTCATCGAGCGCCTTCAGGCGGAGGGCCTGGCGATCGATCACGTGGACCTCGGCGGAGGACTGGGGATCGCTTATCAGGCGGCCGATCGCGCCCCGGCCATTCACGACTTCATTGGAGCTCTGCGAGACCGGATCGGTCGTGATGGGCTCACCGTGATGATCGAACCCGGACGATCGATCGTCGGACCCGCCGGCGTCCTGCTGACGCGTGTCCTGTATCGAAAGAAAAGTCCGTCGAAAGAATTCGTGATCGTGGATGCGGCCATGAACGATCTGATCCGCCCTTCGCTGTACAAAGCGCATCATGAGATTCTTCCGCTGCGCCATCTGCCTTCAGGCGCAATCGTCGCCGATGTGGTTGGGCCGGTTTGCGAAACGGGCGATTTCCTTGCCCGTGACCGCGAACTGGCCGACGTTCAGCCCGGCGATTATCTGGCGATCTCTTCGGCTGGAGCTTACGGCTTCGTGCAGTCCTCCAACTACAATTCGCGGCCCCGCGCCGCGGAAGTACTCGTGGAGGGTAACCAGTGGCGGATCGTGCGCGACCGTGAAACGTACCAGGATCTCATCCGCGGAGAGAAGAGATGAGCGCCGACGCTCGTTTTCCGATCGGCAGGTTTGCGTGGCCCGGCGCCGTATCCGTTGAGGATCGCTCCGGGCACATCTCCAGAATCGAATCGGCTCCGGCGCGTCTCCGCGAAGCCGTTTCAGGACTGTCCGAATCTCAGTTGGACACGCCGTATCGCGAGGGCGGCTGGACTCTCCGGCAGGTCGTTCATCACGTCCCCGAAAGCCACATGAACAGCTACATCCGATTCAAGCTGGCGCTGACCGAACCGGAACCAACCATTAAGCCCTACGATGAAGACGCGTGGGCCCGCCTCGCCGATATCGCGGTTACTCCGGTCGAGACCTCTCTCGCGCTGCTCGAATCGCTGCACGCGCGTTGGATCAACCTGCTGCGGGGGATGACCGAAACCGATTGGAAGAGAAATTTCATCCATCATGAGATCGGGCCGGTATCGCTCGAAAAAAACCTCGCGCTCTATGCCTGGCACGGTGACCACCACATCGCGCACGTTACGGGACTACGCGGGCGCCTGAACTGGTAGCGCCCGCCGAGGCTTATTCCTCTTCCTCTTCTTCCTCGCCGTCTTCTTCCGGCTCTTCGTCCGCCGGAGCATCGTCCTCGGTCTTCGTGTAGTAATACGTGTACTTGCTGTAGAGTTCGCCGGCGCGCGCGCCGTTCGCCACGATGCCCAGAACGTTGTTCTCGCAAAGCGTCTGCATGGCGCGAATCACGTTGTCGTAAGTGGTTGAACCGATTCGGACCACGATCAGCGTACCATCCGTCAGGGTGGCAAGCAGGTTCGCGTCCGCCGAGAACAACAGCGGCGGCGTATCCAGAATCACCCAGTTGAATGGCTTCCGGAAGGCGTCGAGCGTATACCTCACCTGACGCATGTTCAGCAGTTCGAGGGGGTTCTTGACCGGCGTTCCCGCCGGCATGAAATACAGGTTTGTTCCCTCAATCCGCCGGATGCACTCTTCCAGCGGCTTTTCGGCGAGCAGAAAATCGGAAAATCCCGGCGATCGTTCGCACTGGAACAGGTTGTGGATCACAGGCCGCCGCAGATCGAGATCCGCAAGCAGCACCGGCGACTCCAGTTGCGCCTGGGCCAGAGCAAGATTGATCGCCGTGAACGTCTTGCCTTCCGCCGGAGAAGCGCTCGTCACAACCATGATGCGAAGGTCCTGCTGGCTTTGCATGTGATTGAGCCGGGTTCGAAGACTACGAAATTCCTCTCCGGGAACCTCATGCGGACGCTCCACATTGATCAGGTGGGCTTCCGGAGCGGGATGGAACGGAATCGTTTCACAGCGGGCGAGAAAAGTACGCCAGTCAACCTGCAGGTCCTTGATGTCCGGGCGGATCATCCCGTTGGCGGCGGCGCTCCGATTCGCGGCTCCCCCGACCACTGCATCGATCGTGGACGCGGGCCCGGTAACATCCCCATCTTCTGGCAGGACAAGCGCGCGGGCCTCAGCTGCGGCGCCATGGTCGGTCACCTGGGAATTGTCTTCGGGAACGTCCAGCAATCGCTCCGCCTTTCGCAGAGCGTCATGAACTCGACTCATTCAGTGTCTTCTTTCCTGCCTCAGGTGTTAGCAATTACCGTCGAATAGTAGAACAGCGCGGCGGCGATCGCCAGAAGCCCGATAATCACGGCCGCGGACCACGCGAGATACATAATCCGGCGTTTCCGCTTAACGAGCAAAGTATTTTCGAGCAGAGGAATGCTGCTGAGGACGGGCAGATTCGTATACGCCCGAACGTCCTTCAGATTCTTCAGAGACGTGTCCTTGGCTTCCTGCACGCCGGCCAGCGCGAGTCCCACGATAAAGGAGACAGCGAGACCTGCTCCCACAATGAATCCTCGCTGCGGTTTGCTCGGCTTCTGGGGGTTGGTCGGTGGATCGAGAACGTCAAGGAATTCCGTCGCCTTCCGCGAGACCAGTTCCGCGTTCTGCGCCGTCAGATCCTGCTGGTGCTGCAGGCGCTCATATTTCTCCGCCGCCGACTGATAGTCGCGCTGAAGGTCCATGTACTGCGCCTCGAGAACGGAAGTGGCGGCAAGCCTGGAGCGATAC
>DASZUZ010000964.1:0-2775 GCA_035547415.1 Bryobacteraceae bacterium
ATGATGCGCTGCAGGCCCGATTCCTTCAGGCCGTAGCTCGTCAGGTACTCGCGCGCGTCGTCCGCCGGGAGTTCCGCCAGTTCGGCTTCGATCTTTCCGCAGACCGCCGTCACCTTCGTCTTCGCCTTGCCTGCCAGCGGACCGGTCCGGTACCGCTCCTCAACCTCGTGCAGACGCGCCGCATCCTCTTCACCGAGGTTCAGCACCAGCAGCATGGGCTTCTGCGAGAGAAACTGAAAGCCCCGAATGCGCCGTTCGTCTTCCGGATCGAATTCGAGATTGCGCAGCGGCGTGTTCGCCTCGAGCGCTTCCTTGCATCGGACCAGCAACTCCGCTTCCTTATCCATCTCCGGATTCCGGACTTTCTTCCGGTCCTTCTCGACGCGCTCCAGCCGCTTCTCGACCACGACAAGATCGCTGAGGATCAGTTCCATCTCCACGTCGTCAAAGTCCCGCGCCGGATCCACCGACCCGTGCTCGTGCGGCACCGTCTCGTCCTGGAAGACTCGCAGTACATGCGCGAACGCATCCACCACGCGCAGGCTCGCCAGATATGCCGGATCGCGCAGACTTTCTTTCGAGATCGCCGGCGCGTCGATGTATTCGACCGTCGCGAACGTGATCTTCGGCGGCTGATAAAGTTCCGACAGCGCGTCCACACGCGGGTCCGGCACTTTCGCCACGCCGGTACGAACCGCCGTCGAGCCGATCCGGCTCTCCTGCGTGACGCCCGTCAGGATCGTAAACAGAGAAGTCTTGCCCACCATCGGCAGGCCAATAATCGCGGTCTTCATTGTGTATTTATAGAGGTACTTCGATCTGCGAAAGGATCTCTTCGATGATGCGTTCGCCCGCCGCGGCGCTGCTCACGTTCCGGCGCGACGCGAGCGCGGTTCTCGACGCCGGAACCACGCGGTGTCCGAACACTTTGGGAGCCAGCGCTTTCACATCGTCCGGCAGCGCAAACGCGCGGCCTTCCACCACGGCGTGCGCCTGCACGGCCCGATAAAACGCCTGCGATCCGCGCGGGCTCACTCCCAGCGCCAGCCCGTCGTCGGTCCGGGTGCGCTCCACGATCGCCAGCATGTAATTCACGATCGCCTCGTCCACCGCCACCCGCTTCACCGCTTCCTGCAGTTCGGCCAGTTCTTCGAGGCTGAGAACACAGGGCGTCGTCTCGCCGTGATGCGCTTCCGGCTGCCGGATAATATCGCGCTCGCTCTGCAGGTCAGGGTATCCGATACGGAGCCGCATCAGAAACCGGTCCAGTTGCGACTCCGGCAGCGGATAGGTTCCATGGTGCTCGGCCGGGTTCTGCGTTGCGATCACCATGAAGGGATCCGGCAGCGGCAGCGACCTTCCTTCCACCGACACCTGCTGCTCATTCATGGCTTCGAGCAGCGCCGACTGCGTTTTGGGCGTCGTGCGGTTGATCTCGTCGGCGAGCAGGAAGTTCGTAAAGATAGGGCCCGGCTTGAACTCGAACTGCTCGGTATGCGCGTTGTATACCGTGACGCCAAGCACGTCCGAAGGCAGCATGTCGCTCGTGAACTGCATCCGGTGAAAGCTGCCGTTCACCGCCCGCGCGAGCGACTGCGCCAGCGTCGTTTTGCCTACGCCCGGGACATCTTCGATCAGCAGATGTCCGCGCGCGAGCAGGCATACGAGAGCCATCCGCACCGCTTCGTTCTTGCCGCGGATGCTGGTCTCGATCGCGCTTTCGATCTGCCGGAGTTTAACTGGCGAGGCAAGGGTTGCCAACAACTCTCAGAATACAACGCATTTAGACGTTAAGACCCACCGCGCGCATGAGATCGAGCGCATTACTCCTCGCCACCACGCCCGGTTTCATGAGGTAATCGAACACCAGCCGTCCGTTCTCCAGCCGGTCTTCGAAGTGAACGTTTTTCGCCGCCGGAGCCAGTTCGTCCGCCACCCGCGCGAGCGACAGATCGTGCGTCGTGGCAAGCCCCACCGCCCCCCGCGCCAGCAGAGCGCGAATCAGTCCTTCCGCCCCGATCGCGCGATCGTGCGAGTTCGTGCCGTGCAGAAGCTCGTCCAGCAGAAACAGCGCCGGCTGCGGCAGTTCGAGAATCTGTTTCAGCCGCAGGATCTCCGCCATGAAGCGCGAGTGCCCTTCTTCGAGGGAATCCATGGTCCGGATCGATGCGCCCAGCGACAGATGCGAGATCGCCAGCCGCTTCGCCCGCACCGGAGCGCCCGCCAGAGCCAGCACGGCGTTGATTCCCACGGCGCGAAGCAGGGTGCTTTTCCCTGACATGTTGGACCCGCTCACTACCAGCAGTTCGACCGGCGCGGCCAGCGCGACGCTGTTCCGCACGCACCGGCTCTCCGCCAGCAGCGGATGCCCGAGTTCTTCGCCGTCGAAAACCGCTCCATCCGCGAAGTCCGGAAAAGGATCGGCCGGATGGTCCCACGCGTAGTTGGCCAGGGACGAAAGCGCCTCGATCTCCGCCACCGCATCGAGCCATCCCTGCACGAAGCGGCCGTTTTCGGATCGCCACGCCTCGATCGCCATCGCGGTCTGAATCGTCCAGAGCAGTGGCGGATCGAGCACCCGGATGATGAAGTTGTCGCGCGAATCGAGCGTATCCATCAAACGGCGCAACTTGGCGATCCGGCGCGATGCCGGATGACCCTCCACCCCGATCGCATACCGCAGCGCGGAAAGCCGGGGCGAATGGAACTGCTGCCGTTCGAGCGTCGCGAGAATCTGCGAGAGCAGTTCGAGATCGTGCGCCGGTTCCCCGATCT
>DASZUZ010000965.1:0-5776 GCA_035547415.1 Bryobacteraceae bacterium
CTGTTCGAGTTCTGGCAGAACGACGCTTTGAACGCGGGCGATTTCTTTGGCCATAAAGTCGCGAATCTGCGCCAGAATCAGTTTGGCGGGACGGCCGGCGGACCAATCGTCCGCAACAAGACGTTCTTCTTCGTGGACACTCAGATTACAAGAAGCAAAGGCAACGTCGCACTGACGAATCTGACGGTTCCGACCTCCGCATTCCGGGCCGGAGACTTTTCCAGTATTCTTGGCGCGGCGGCCGGGACCGATGCGCTTGGCATGCAGGATTACAAGAACCAGATCTTCGATCCCGCCACTCAGCGGCAAGTTGCGAATGCCGCCGGGCAACTGGTGTGGGTGCGGGATCCGTTCACGGGTAACCGGATCCCGCAATCGAGAATCAGTCCGGCGGCCAACAAGATCCAGGCACTCTATCCCCAGCCGCAGATCGGTCAGAACTTCAATAACTACAGCGTGTTCGGCGCGAATCTGAACAACGCGGAAGAGTTCGATGTGAAGGTCGATCATAACTTCCGCGACACTGACCGTCTGACGGTGCGCTACTCGCAGCGCGATTCGGCGAGTAACCAGCCTTCCGCGTTCGGGACCCTCGCCGGCGGTCCTCAGCCGGGAACGCTCGGGCCCGGATATCTCGTCAATGCGGGGCGGCAGGCGACGGCGAGCTACGTTCACATCTTCGGCGCGCGCGCAACGAACGATCTCGTTCTGGCATGGCAGAATCAGTACCCCAAACGCACCACGCCCGGGTATGGAGCGGTCAGCGAAAACGATCTGGGAATCATCGGAATGCCGAATGGCGCCCAGAAACTCGGAACACCTTATTTCGCGTTCAGTAATTTCGAGAACCTGGGAGCGACCTCCGATACGTTGTTCTTTGAATGGCAGACGCAGAACACGCTGACGGATGTGTTCTCTCTGACTCTCGGCCGCCACAGCCTGCGGATCGGCGGAATGCTTCGGAAACTGCTGACGAACAATCTTCAACCCGGCGGAATCAATACCTCGTGGACATTCAACACCGTCTTCACGAACCAGCCCGGGATCGCGGGAACAGGATTCGACTACGCGAGTTTCCTGCTCGGCCTGCCGGCGACGATGAGCTACAGCATCTTCAATGATTACTTCCGGACGCGCTCGTCCGTGTATGCTCTGTTCATTCAGGACGATTTTCGCGTGAATCGGAAACTCAGCCTGAATCTGGGATTGCGGTGGGATGCTCCCACATGGTTCCACGAGGCGCAGAACCGGAGCGGCATATTCAGCCTGGCGCAGGGACAGTTCGTTCAGTTCGGCCAGAACGGGTTCCGCAATACCCCCTGGGATAATAACTGGCTCAATTTCGATCCCCGGGTCGGATTCGCTTATTCGCCGTTCAGTACTTCAACGACCGTGATCCGGGGCGGCTACGGAATCTTCGTCGCGGGGACGAACAGCGCGGGCGCCAACGGGTTCATGCTGACGAGTCCGTTCTTCGCGGATTCCGATCAGGGCCGCTACAGCACGATCGACCAGATTCACTGGCGCACAACGCTGGACCAGATCCCGTATCAACCGGTCGATAAGACGGGTAAGACGGCCAGTTCGGTCACGTTTTTCCCTGACCATAATCCGATGTCCTACGTGCAGCAATGGAACCTCAACGTGGAGCATCAGGTAGGCGGAATCCTGTTCCAGGCCGGCTATGTAGGCACGCGCGGATCGCATCTGCCCTACGGTTCTTATAATCTGAACGCAATTCCGGTGTCGCTGGCGCCGCAGGCCGCGGGCCGGTTTGTCGCGCCCTACGTTCCCTATCCGCAATACCCGGGCGGCGTCACCGTGAACACCTGGATCGGATCTTCGGACTACAACGCGCTGCAACTGAAAGCGGAGCGGCGGTTCGCCAACGGGCTCGCGTTCCTTCTTTCGTACACCTGGTCGAAGATGATTGACATCGGAAACAATGGCTATCGCGATCCGGTGGTAAATCGTAATCTGGACCGCGGTCCTTCGCAATACAACACGCCGCATCGCGTGGTTGCCGCTTACAACTATCAGATTCCGTTCGGACCGGGACGGAGGTGGTTCGGAAAGGGCCTTGTGTCGAATCTGATCGGCGGGTGGGAATTGAACGGCATCACGACATTCCAGAGCGGCTTCTCCCTGATTCCCGGGCTCGCCGTGAATAACTGTGTGTGCGGCAACAACGCCGCGCGGCCGAACCTGGTTGGCGATCCGGGATCTGTTTCGCAGTCTCTCGGACAGTGGTTCAATACCGGCGCGTTTGCTGTTCCCGCTCAGTACACCATTGGAAACGCCGGCCGCGGCATCATCGTCGGCCCGCATATCTTCAGTACGGACCTGAATGCCGGGAAGCGATTCGCTTTGCCGTGGCGGGAGGGGATGAATCTGGAGTTTCGCGCGGAGTTTTATAACGCCTTCAATCACCCGCAATTCGGGAATCCGGATACGACGCTCGGGGACGCAAACTTCGGGAAGATCACGGGCGCAAATAATCCCCGAAGAGGGCAACTCGCGCTGAAGCTTTACTGGTGATCGCGAGAGCCGCGGTGGTAGAGCAGGTGCGGGACGGGCCTGCTCTGCAACTCATTGAGCCTGGCGAGTTCCGCGGTTTCGCGCTGGAAATCCTGTTTCCGGCCCGCCCGATTGTAAGCATTGGCGAGATACATGTGGGCGGCGCTATAGTCGGGACGAAGACGAGTTGCCGATTCGAGTTCTTCGATTGCGCCGGGCAGGTTGCCCCCGTCCAGCAGTATTTTGCCCAATAACGTGCGCGAGGCAGCGAAAGCCGGGTTGAGTTCAATGGAGCGGCGGACCGCCGATTCCGCGTCCGATTGAGCGCCACGCTTCTCCAGACCGGCGGCCAGATAAAAATGGCCGCGGTAATCGCTCGTGTTCATTGCGACGTATTGTCGCGCTGACGCGATGAGTTCGTCATCGCTGCCCATCTCCAGAAGGTCGCCGCCGAGAGCGTCGAAAGCCGTGGACAGATGGGGCTGCATCCGGAGGCAGTCACGCAGGACCGCAGCCGACTCTTCATACCGGCGCATATCCTTGAGCGCCAGACCCAGGCCCAGGCGAATCAGCACGGATTCCGGAAAGATCCGCTTCGCATCAGAGAGTATTTCGAAGGCGGCATCGGGCGTATTTCTGGAGAGAAAAATCTGGGCGAGTTGCAGGTGCGTGAATTCGTTGCGCGGATCTCGTTCGATGGCAGCCTGCGCGAACTGAACCGCCTTCGACGGATCGTTCAGTCCGTCCCAGGCTTTGGACGCGCAGAGATACCAGTCGCCGGTTCGATCATTCGACGGTATCGATTCCAGCGCTTTCAACGCGGAGCGGTAGTCGCCGGTGGCAAGGCTCTTTTTCGCGGGATTCAGATCGGCGCTCATTGCCGCCAGCAAAGCCAGAATCAGCGGCACGGCGATCATGGCTTCGATTGTATCCGGATGGAACAATCCCGGCTTGCAGTCGGGATTGTCGAGGTATATATTGCGTTAGCACGGCCTCTGGTCGTATTTCGGGGGTGAATCAATGCGAGTTTCTCTTGCGTTTTGTTTCCTGTGGCTGTGTTTCGCAGCCATATCCTTCGGTCAAACCTTTTACGGTTCTATTGTGGGCACTGTTACCGATCCGAGCGGAAGCTCGGTTCCACAAGCAACCGTGACTCTGACGAATCTGGGCACCGCGGAGCGCCGCACGGCCCAAACGGATGATAGCGGCAACTATCAGTTCGTGAATCTCGTACCTGGCCAGTACAAGGTGGAAGTGGAGAAGCCAGGGATGCGGCGTCTGGTGCGCGAACCGATCGCCGTGGAAGTCCAGAGCGCGGTGCGCATCGACGTCGCGATGCAGGTCGGCGATGTCAGCCAGGTTGTCGAGGTGACGGCTCAAACGCCGCTGCTGCAGACGGAGAACGCAGCGCTCGGTCAGGTGGTGGAGGCTCGCAAAGTCCTCGAGATGCCGCTCAACGGGCGCAACGTGCTTGGGCTCGTCGCTCTGGTCCCGGGCGTGGTGCCTGGAGGACAGTCGGGCACGACACCCACGGGGACGAACCCGTTTGCATGGGGCAATTACCAGATTGGGGGCGGACAATCGAACCAGAGCGCGGCGTATATCGATGGGGCGCCCATCAACACGTCGTATATCAATCTGACGGCTCTGGTTCCGACGCAGGATGCGATCCAGGAGTTCCGGGTACAGACGAACAATCTCGGACCGGAATTCGGGCGTCTGGCGGGCGGCGCAATCAATCTTACGACGAAGTCCGGAACCAACGCATTTCACGGCAGCGCGTACGAATTTCTCCGCAATCGCGTGCTCAACGCGAATACATTCTTCAACAACAAAGCCGGAGTGGAGCGGCCGGCGTTTTCACAAAACCAGTACGGGACCAATGTGGGCGGACCGGTCGTTCGCGACAAAACATTCTTCTTCTTTGCGTGGGAGGGCTTCCGCCTTCGCCAGGGCGCGTCCTATGTGTACAGCGTGCCGACGGATGCGATGCGCGCCGGTGACTTCTCCAATGTGCGTAATTCGAGCGGCGCTCTGGTCCCGATTTACGACCCGCTTACCACATGCGGCCGGTTCGGTAATCCCGGATGCGCCAAAGATGCGAACGGCAATGACATCATCACACGCTCACAATTTCCGGGAAATATGATTCCCGCGAGCCGGCTCGATCCGGCGGCGAAAGTTCTCGAAAACTACTGGGCCCATTCGAATACAGCAGGGGCGCCGTTCACGAGCGTGAACAACTACACGGCGAACGCGAGCGTCGGCGGCAACAACGACCAGTACAACGCGCGAGTGGACCACAATTTTTCAGAGAAGAATCGCGCCTTTGCCAGATACACGTACTGGACGAACCTGAATCTGCCGATCGATCCGTATAAGACGCAAACCTGCGTCGATCGGTGTACCGAGCAGTTCAACACAAATCAGGCGGTTATCGCCGATACGCATTCCTTCACGCCTACTCTGATCGGCGATTTCCGTTTTGCCTACCTGCGGTTCAGTTACGATCGCCTGCCGCTCACGCTGGGCTACGATCTGACGAAACTCGGATGGCCCGGTTCTCTGAACAATCAGGTTGTCTTCCAGGTCGTGCCGAGCGTGAACGTGACTGGCTACAACGGCGTGTGGTCTACAGCCGGTACGGGGAGCAGGATCATTGACCGTAATGACGTCTACTCGTTTGCGCCCAGTCTGACGAAGATATGGGGCGGCCACACTCTGAAATTCGGAGCTGAGTTCCGCCGGAACACCCACAATTACTACCAGCAGAACAGTCCCTCCGGGACATTCAACTTCGACTCTTTGCTGACATCGGTGAATCCTTTCGCCGCGGCGGGAACCGGCAACGGTTTCGCCTCCTTTCTGCTCGGCTATGGCTCCGGTGGCGGAGTCACGCAGAACAACCTGGTGGCCGGTCAGTTGCTGTATCGCGCTTATTATGCGGGCGATCAGTGGCAGGTCACGCCTCGTCTCACTTTCAACTATGGCGTTCGCTTCGAACAGATGGGCCCATGGTCAGAACGCTTCGACCGGATGACGGTCCTGCTGCCGGGCGTTCCGAACGATTTGTCCGGACCGACCGGGCTGAGTCTGAAGGGGAAGGTTGGCCTGGTGAACACGCCGGACAGCCCGAGCCGCAATAACTATCACCTGGGCAACCTTTTCGCGCCGCGAGTCGGCATTGCGTGGCGCGCAACGGACAAGACCGTATTTCGCACGGGCTATGGCATTTTCTGGGTACCGAACGATGTGCGGT
>DASZUZ010000966.1:0-2097 GCA_035547415.1 Bryobacteraceae bacterium
GCCGCACATAAGCGCGGTACCCGTAAACCGAGATGATGGTCATCAGCAGAAGGAACAGGAAGCCGGCAAGCACGAGAGGCATCATAGGGTCAGACCTTGATCTTGATCACCTTTCGAATGACCAGATTTCCGATAATCTGCGCCGCAACTCCGGCTCCCAGCAGCTTGCGCCCGATCGAATCGTTCACCATCGAGTCCAGATAGCCCGGCGATGTGACGATCAGGCCGGCGAGAGTGCCGATCGGCAGCAGCGTCAGGATCGTCGCCGTCAGGCGGCCATGCGCGCTGGTGGCCTTGACCTGGCCTTTCAGCCGGAACCGCTCACGAATGATGTGCGACAGGCGATTCAGGATTTCGCTCAGATTTCCGCCGGTCTGGCGTTGCAGCAGCACCGCGGAGGAAAAGAATCGAACGTCCGGCAACGGCACTCGTTTCGCGAAATTCGAAAACGCGCGGTCCAGCGATGCGCCCAGATTCTGCTCGTTAAACAGCGCCCGAAACTCCTGGCCCAGGGGGTCCGCGATCTCCTGCCCCACCATCTCGAGGCTCATCGTGAACGCGTGCCCCGCGCGCATCGAGCGCGCCAGAAAGTCGAGCGCGTCCGGCAAATGCGATTCGAATTCCGCCAGCCGCTTGCTCCGCTGTTTCCTCACGTAAAGGAACGGCATCGCCATGCCGAGACCCGCTCCGATGGCCGCCCGCGGAAGCGGCGGGGAGGCGACCGGAACCGCCAGACCGACGATCAGTCCGAGCAACGCCGCTCCGCCTGAAAAAAACAGCAGTTTCTCCAGCTTCCAGTCGAGTCCCGATTCGGCCAGCAGGTTCGTCAGCTTCTCGGCGATGTTCACCGAGCCGGCCAGAGCGTCGGCGCCTTTCTTCTTTTCCTCCGGATCGATCAGCAGATTGACGTGCTGTTCGACGCCGTTCTCCGTCACCGTGCGAAGCATCGAAACCAGCTGGTTGCGACGCCGCGACTCGTAGAACTTCAGGCCGAAGCTGATGGAGAACAGCAACAGCGCAAAGATGATGAGGAAGCAGAAGATGACGATCGTGCTCATGGCTCAGTTCAGCCCGATCTCCACCATGGTCTGGAACAGCGAAGGCGGCAGAGTGATGCCGGAGGTCTTCAGCCTCTCGTAGAAACGCGGCCGCACGCCAGTCGCCCGGAAACGTCCCAACACTTTGCCGTTTTCCGCGACACCGGACTTCTCGAAGACAAAGATGTCCTGCATCGTGACCTGATCGCCCTCGAGTCCCACGAGTTCCGTAATATGAGTTACCTTGCGCGAGCCGTCGCTGAATCGCGAGGCCTGGATCATCACGTCGATGGCGCTCGTGATCTGCTGCCGGATGGAACGAGGGCTCATGTTGGAGTTCGCCATGCCGACCATAATTTCGAGTCGCGACACGCCATCGCGCGGCGTGTTCGAGTGAATCGTGGTCAGCGAGCCGTCGTGGCCGGTGTTCATCGCCTGTAACATGTCCAGCGCTTCCTCGCCGCGGACTTCGCCGACGATGATGCGGTCCGGCCGCATTCGAAGGGAATTGATTACCAGGTCGCGGATTTTGATCGCGCCGTGTCCCTCGATGTTCGCGGGACGCGTTTCCATGCGGGCGACGTGCGTCTGACGAAGCCGCAGTTCGGCCGCGTCTTCGATGGTGACGATGCGTTCGTTCTCCGGAATATAGCTCGAGAGCACGTTGAGCAGCGTGGTTTTACCGGCGCCCGTTCCGCCGCAGATCACGATGTTCAGACGAGCCCGCACGCAGGCCTTCAGCAGTTCGAGCATGCCATCGGTAAGAGCCAGTTTCTTGACCAGATCTTCGCCCTGCAGAAGATCGCGGCCAAAACGGCGGATCGAGAGCAGCGGGCCATCGATGGCGATCGGCGGGATCGCCGCGTTCACGCGCGATCCGTCCGGAAGACGCGCGTCGACCAGCGGCGACGATTCGTCCACGCGGCGCCCGACGCGAGCGACGATCTTTTCGATGATCCGCACCAGGTGCGTGCTGTCTTTGAACTCGACTCCCGTGAGGGTCAGCTTGCCGCTGCGTTCCACGTAGACGAGGCGCGGTCCGGTGACGAGAATATCGGAA
>DASZUZ010000967.1:0-4953 GCA_035547415.1 Bryobacteraceae bacterium
TTGCCCGGAATCGAAAGCTGCACGCCAATCATCAGCCCTTACCCGCGAACTTCCGTCATGAAATCGAAGCGCTTCGCGAGATCTCTCAACCGGTCCCGAAAGTACTCGCCCACCCGCGTAATTTGTGGCAGCAGTTCGTCGAGAACGTCAAAAAACTCCAGCGCCACCCGTGCCCCCAATGCATTACCGCCAAAGGTAGAGCCGTGCATTCCAGGTCGAATCGACTTCGCAGCGCGTTCATTCGCGGTCAGGATGCCAAGCGGCAATCCGCAGGCGATCGGCTTGGCTGCGGTCATGATGTCGGGCATGACTGGAGGATCGATTAACTGGTATCCGAAGTACTTACCCGTTCTCCCCACACCGCACTGGATCTCATCGAAACAAAGCAGCGCGTCGAACCGATCGGCCAGTTCGCGCGCGCGCCGGCAATAGGCGGGATCGATCGGCAACACGCCGCCTTCCCCCTGAATCCACTCGATACAGATACCCGCTGTACGCTCATTCACTGCGGCCTCAAGCGCGGCTATGTCGTTGGGCGGAACAAATTTCACGCCGGGCAGCAGGGGCTCGAAATCCTTGCGATACTTCGGCTGTCCCGTGATGGAAATCGCGCCGAGCGTGCGCCCGTGAAAAGAATTCTCAAGCGAGATGATCTCGAACTTGTCCGGATGAATATCCCGGCCATGCGCTTTGATCATCTTGAGCGAACCTTCGGTCGATTCCGTCCCGCTGTTCGTGAAGAACGTGCGCGCCAGGCCGCTGACCTCGGCGATGCGCTTCGCAAGCGGTCCCTGAAACTCGTTGTAAAAAAGGTTCGAAGTATGAATCAGGCGGGCGGCCTGTTCCCGGATCACGGACACGATCCGCGGATGGTTCTGGCCCAGCGCATTCACGCCGATGCCGGCGATGAAGTCGAGATAACGTTTTCCATCCACATCCCACATGTACGGTCCGTCGCCGCGCTCGAGAACGAGCGGATGACGGGCGTAATTCTGCAGAAGATACTGCTTCTCGAGTTCAATGACGTTGGTGCGATCCACCCCGGTGGCAACAGGCATTTAATTCGATGATACAGGGCTGAAGGCGTTCTCACTGAGGACTGGTTCCTGACGGGTTTATCCGACTGACTCCGCCTGACGCTCCTGGACCGGAGAGTGACCCGCCTCAACCGTCTTTGCGACGGCAAGATAGCCCAGACACATGATTGCCAGAAACATGGTCAGGACTTCCGTGTCGTTCAGGTTGTATTCAAAGACGCCGCTGACCAGAGTGCCGATAATACAGGCGATCGCGCTATGAAGAAGAAACCGCAGGTCAGACCGTCCGGGGGCCAGCCGGCCCAGCGCCTTCCGGAAGTCGAACCACGCCATCAATAGCGCCCCGACAATGAACATCGTCGCCGGAATACCCCGCTCGGCGGCATATTGGATGTAGATATTGTGAAGATGGCCGTAGTAACCGTCCGGAAGAGGGCGGGAAATATCCGCGGGCAAATAGGCGAAGAACACCTTCTCCTTACGGATCTCGTCGGGACCCAGTCCCACAATGGGATGGGCTTTGATCATCTCCCAGCCGGTACGCCAGCAGACCTTACGGTGCGTATTCGAATCGGTCTGGGATTCCGGTTGGATAATGGATCGGGCTCGTTGTCGTATCGCCGCCGGACCCAGCAGGACGACGAAAACGAGCGCAACCGGCATCGCCAGCGCCGCCCACTTCCGCCAGTGCCAGAGCAGGTACAAGCCGGCGGCGATGGCGGCCAGCCAGACTGACCGCGTCTGGCTTAGCTCGAGGGCCAGGCTGACCACCAGGGCGCACGGGACCCAGAGCCACAGTCGCCTCTTCCCCCCCGGCGCGAACAGAAGATACGCCGCGATCAGCAGCAGCACGAAGAGTTCCTGGCCGGAAAACGTCATCCAGTGGCTCATAAAACCGCGGATTCGGTCCGCCACATAGAAGTGGTAGAAATCCTGATGCGCCGCATTGGCCGCCGCCACATCCCGGATATATTGCAGGAGACCGCGCCCTGCCGTCATCGTGCCCACGCCCATCCAGGCGTAAACCAGCCATCGGGCCTGAGCGACGCCGGTCACGCTGGAAAAGACAACCAGCATCATGAGGAAAACGAAAAACTTGCGAATCTGCGCCATCCCGAAGCCGGGATCCGGAGAGAAAGCCAGAGCCACCAGCGTCCATAGGAGAAACAAGCCCAGCGGCAGCGCAATCCGCGGCCACTTCAGAGGAAGCCCGGAAAGCAGCAGCACGCCGAGAGCCACAGCCAGAAGGATTTGCGATATGGCGATCCCCAGTAGAATCGAAACCGCCGATGCCAGGGCCAGCCACAGGCTGAGCCTTTTCAGAAACGCAGGAGGAACCAACAGTCAGTATCTCGCAATCGCGCGCCACTCCCGGCGCGGTCAGGAAACCTGCCGGATCCAGCGAATTTTCGACGTCGACACCAGCTCATGCGTCGGATGCCAGAACTCCAGGCGCATGCCCCGTCCGATGAAGCTTGTCTTCAGCAACGATCCGCCCCAACTCGACCCTCCCAGCAGAACTTCTACTGGCCGCGGGCAATAATGCGGATGACCGCTGATCATCGCCCTGTTGCCGCCGTAGCTGACGACCAGATAGGAGTGATTCTGCGTCTCGATCTCGAGGCAGGATCCTTCGGGAAGATCCGGGAAGTAGACGCCTCCCTCGATCTCTGACTGAACGATGCTTCGGTTGATCTCATCGCTCAGGCTCCCATGAGGCAGATTCGGGTCAACAGCGGGCAAGAGATGCATGGTGTCTATATCTGCTTCCGCGCAAACCAGGCAAGAAAAAGGCCATCGGGCGCGACATCTTCCCAATACGACAGGAACTCACTGCGCACCCAGTGACAATCGCGCCTCAAAAGTTTCTCCAGTTCCTGCCGTCCGAACCACCGCTCCCACTCCGGCGTCCTGAATCGCCCCCAGTGCTCGACATTTTTGTCGATAATTACCAGCTTTCCATCCGGCTTGAGAACCCGGCACATCTCGCCGACGGCGCGATCGATCTCGACTGCATGCTCCAGCGACTCCGTCGCATATACGCAGTCGAACGTCGAGGCAGCGAAGGGCAATTCGGTCATGTAGCCGGCCACCTTGCTGATCCCGGCGGGAACACACGCAAGCATCTCCTCCGAGATGTCCAGTCCACAAACCGTCGCGCGGGGATTCTGCTCCCGCAGGACCCGCGCAAAGCGGCCTTTGCCGCACCCGACGTCCAACACGGATCTATCGGTCAGATCGCCGAAATAGTTTAGGAGAACCTGCACATGCTGAATGCGAGGGTCGATCGTGGAGGGAAAGTGTTCTTCGTCTTGAGAGGCATCATCGAAGCTCCGCCGTATCGCACGGCGGAGTTCCGGATCGAGAGCGCGCCCGGCCGGCTGCCGCCGCGCCAGGCGCTCCATCAGTGAACGAAAGTTCACGCGTGCGTGAGAAAGATCGGGAGACCGATCTTACTGGTATAGCTGGGCCGGTACCGCTCCGTGTTGTACATCTTCGCCACGTCGAGCTTGCGCGGCCCGAGTTTCGGATCGGGAATCGGCACGGCCGCGTAACAGCCCTGGTTAATCGCCATCATCAGACCGTGCTCGCCTTTCTCGATCAGATCGACCGCCATGCCCGCGAAGGTCGCCGCCACCATGCGGTCCACAAAATCAGGGGCGCCGCTGCGCAGATCGTAGGTCAGATCGCTGACGATCGTCTCCTCCCCCGTCCTCTCCTGAATTTTGTCGCTCAGGATCTCGGCCACATTCATCTTTTTGCGATGCCCGTATCCGTCCGGACGGCCGTATTCCTGCACTTCGTAGCCTTCCCATTCGGCGCCTTCGGAAAGCAGGACCAGCGCATAAGAGCTCGGATTATCTTTCTTGTCCTGCGCCAGCAAGTCGATCAGCTTATCGACGTTCACCTTGAATTCGGGAATCACGCAACGCATGGAATTAACGTATGCGGTGTAAAGCGCCGTGTATCCGGCATCGCGTCCGAAGATCCGGAAAACACCGATGCGCTCGTGCGACCCGACGGTAGTCCGCTGCCGGTCAATCGCGTCGGTCGCCCGCGTGACGGCGGTCGAGAAGCCGATGCAGTATTCCGTGTTGCGCACGTCATTGTCCATGGTCTTGGGGACGGCGATGACTTTTACGCCCTGCTTATCCAGATGCGCGGCGTAGCTGAGAGTATCGTCCCCGCCGATCGCGACCAGATATTCGATCCCCAGCTTCTCCACGTTCTTCAGCACCTGCGGCGTCATGTCGTAAACAGTGGACGTAACGCCTTTCTTGGTGTTTTCCGAAGCCGTGAAGTTCATGCCCTTCAGGAACTCGGGCACTTTCTTCATCTTGAGCGGATTGGTGCGCGAACTGTGCAGCCAGGTCCCTCCCGTGCGGTCGATGTTGCGCGTGATTTCCCGGTCCAGCGGCTGCACATAGCGGCTGACGCTCGCCGGATCGTCGAAGTTAACGTGCGTCAGTCCTTCCCATCCGCGGCGGATTCCGACCACCTCGCGGCCCAGTTCGGTGGCGCGATACGTGACGGTTTTGATGACGGCATTCAGGCCTGGTACGTCGCCGCCTCCGGTCAGGATTCCGATCTTCCCTGCTTTCATTGATTCTCCTGTTGAGTATGAGTGAACCTCTATTGTACGGGCAGTGACGATGGCCGGCGAAGAAGGGGAAACACCCCGAAAAAAAGAGAATTGTCATGAGGCGGCTCGCCCTTCAAGTTAGAATATTGTGACGTGGCTTATTGCCGATAAATGCGAGAATCCCCCAAGGTAACAATCCTGTTAGCCGACGAAGACGCGTTGCGTCGCGATGGACTGGCCTCCGTTTTATCGGAAAGAGATCAGTTTGAAGTGATCGCAGGCGTTGCCGACGGGGAGGCGGCGCTCCAGGAGATCCGGAATCTCCGTCCGGAA
>DASZUZ010000968.1:0-1688 GCA_035547415.1 Bryobacteraceae bacterium
GGTATGGCCGCTGAATATGATGTCGATCCCCGGCGTCATCTCGGCAATCTTCATGTCCTGTGGCAATCCCATGTGAGAGATCAGCACGACAAGCGAGGGTCTTTCCGTTTTTCGCAGCTCGTGAAGGTGCCGTGGAAGAGCTTCCACCGCATCCGAAAATCGGAGGCCCTGCCCGAAGCGCTTCGGCATTCGCTCCACGACAATGGGCGAAGTCACCCCCAGAATCCCGACTCTGACCCCGCCCACCTCCCGGACGACCCAGGGCTGGAATTCAGGCGAATTGGTGGCGGAGTCATGAACGTTACAGGCCAGCATCGGGATCGCCATCTCGGCCACCCGCCTGCGGAGTACTTCCGGACCGAATCCGAATTCCCAGTTTCCCGGAGTCATGGCACCGGCTCCCAGTGCCCTCAGCCCCGGCACGATGGCGGCCCCCTGCGTCCATTGGGCCACTCCCGTTCCGTGGATTTCATCCCCGCAGTCGATGAGCAGGCAATCGCCGGAGGCCTGCTGACGCGCTCTCCTGACCAGCGTGGCGACGCGCGCAAAGCCGCCCGCTTTTCGGTATACCGGCCGCCCACCCTCCCGGAAGTGCTCCCAGTGGAGTTCCATTTGCGCATGGGTGTCGTTCAACTGGAGGAAGGTGATTTCTCTGGTTTTCTTCACGCGGACTCACCCCGGGGCTTGCCGAAAGGCGGCGCCTGTCACGCTCTGTTTGAACTATACAACTATATAGTGATATAGTCAAATAAATAGCCATGGAACTCTCGGACCAGATGCTGGATGTGATCGCGCGCCGCTTCCGCATGTTAGGTGAGCCGCAGCGGCTTCGTATTCTCCAGGCCCTGGAGTCCGGCGAACACACTGTCGGCAGTCTGGTCGCTCAGCTCCAGGGAAATCAGCCGAATATCTCCAAACACTTGCAGGCCCTGTACGACGCGGGACTGGTGGGACGCCGACGGTCCGGCAACAGCGTCTTGTATTTCATTTCGGATCCGGTGATCTTCCGCGTTTGCGAACTGGTATGTCACAGCGCCGCCAGAGATGCCCGCGCGAAGCTTTCACTCGTCGCCGATCGGACCTGAGTGAGCTGTGATGGCGCCGCTTTCACGCAAACCCGTCCCGTCGCCGGAAATTGCGCTTCCAGAACCATGCGAACCGCAAGGCTCGCCTCAACCGGTCATCGTCGCCCGATGTCGCAAGCACGTCATACCCGCCCAGACGCACCACTTCCCGCACCAGATACGAATCGGATACGCGGGACGCGAGCAGCAGGCACGCATCCCGATACTCCTGCTTCAGAATCGCGAGCGCCTCTCGCCAGTCGCGGTCGGTGGAGTCCCGGTCGAAAATGACGATCTGATGCGTTCCCGAATCACCCGCTGGCGCAGCTTGTCGCGTCGGCTCCGGTTGCAGCCGGACAGACCAGTTCCACGAAGCGGCGATCTCCGCCACTCGCCGGTTCAACTCAGCGTCGCGGGTGATGAGGAGAAGAGACGGATCTGCCCGGTCTTCTACCGTGCCTGCCGCCCGGCGGTCCAGGCCCGGAATTCGCGCGAGGCGAAACAATCGTCACTCCCGCCCGGCCCCGACTGCACGCAACCGCCCCGGCGTGAAAGGCATGTCATCAGATTACGGGAAGGGAGTAAAGCTCGGGAATACGGTGGAGGCTCGAAAGTTCCCTCTAT
>DASZUZ010000969.1:0-4983 GCA_035547415.1 Bryobacteraceae bacterium
GTCCGGACCCCGAAGGAAGCCCGGGAAGCTTTTGACCGGTATTATGACGAGCGTGTGGACTTCATCAAGGTCCTGAATCTCTCACCGGCTGCCTTCGAGGCTCTGGCGGAGGCATCCCGGCATAATGGCATTCCATTTGCCGGAGACTTGCCGCCGGGAGTTTCGGCATTCACCGCGGCGCAGGATCGCATGGTGAGCATGGAACATCTTTTCGGGGTTGGTCTCGCGTGCTCGCGCCGCGAGAACGAACTCCGCAATGAGGCGCTGGCAGGGAAGCCCGTGACGGCCGAGATGATGAAGAGCTACGATCCGGAAGCGGCTGCCGCGTTGTGGGATCTCTTTCGCCGTTACGATGTGCGGCAATGCCCCACTCTGGCATTCTGGTCCCGCATGACCGGCGGTGTGCGGGCTGGAGGATCTGAGCCGGGCCTACGTTACATCGAAGCTTCGATCCGGAAGAAATGGACGGACCCCGGGATGGTTGGCGAGAACCCGGATCTGGCCCGCGAGGAGTACGCATTCGCGCTCCGGCTCACGCGAGACATGGCGAAGGCAGGCGTGCCGATCCTTGCGGGAACCGATACGGGAACGCCGTGGACGGTTCCGGGTATCGAACTGCACCGGGAACTGGCGCTGCTTGTGAAGGCCGGTCTGAGTCCGGCTCAGGCGTTGCGATCCGCAACGTCGGAGCCCGCCCGGCTCATGCGCAGAGAAAAAGAGATCGGCTACGTTCGGAAGGGTTATGCGGCCGACCTCGTGGTTCTGACGGCGAATCCCCTGATCGACATAGACAATACGCGCCGCATCGACACCGTCGTCGTGCGCGGCAGGCAGATGAACCGGTTGCAACTCAACCAGATGCTGCAGCGCGCCGCAGCGCAGGCTTCAAAGACATGAAGATTCCGGCGGACGTCCCTGAAGCCGAAGTGGAGATCGACGGGCGCCGTGTACGACTGACCAATCTGGACAAGCCATTCTGGCCCGACCTCGGCATCACCAAACGCGATCTCCTGCAGTACTACGCGGACGTATCGGATGCACTGCTTCCCCACCTGACCGATCGCGCGATGGTCATGAAGCGTTATCCGAACGGGGCGGAAGGCCCCTTCTTCTTCATGAAGCGCACGCCCAACCCTCATCCCGAATGGCTGCGCACCTGTTCGATCCGGCATGCCTCCGGCAATGTCATTGCATTTCCGATTGTGGACGATCTTGCGTCGCTTCTGTGGGTGGTCAATCTTGGCTGCATTGACCTGAACCAGTGGTATGGCCGTTGCGATGACGTCGACCGGCCGGACTATCTGCATTTCGATCTCGATCCCGTGACGAAAGAGGATTCGAAGCCCGCCAGGTGGAGGCAGGTTCTGGAGACAGCCTGCGCCGTCCGCGAAGCGCTCGATGCTCTCAGCGCGCCCAGTTATCCGAAGACGAGCGGTTCGCGCGGCATGCACATCTATGTGCCGATTGTGCGCGGTCCCCTGCAGAAGCAGGTCTGGACGTTCGCCAAACAGTTTGCCAAAGAACTGGAGTCGAAATATCCGAAGCTGATTACGGCTGAATACCGCGTTGCGAAACGGCCGGCCGGGCGGGTGCTCGTGGATTACAACCAGAATGCCTGGGGCCGAACGCTCGCGTCGGTTTATTCTGTTCGTCCACGGCTCAGGGCTACCGTTTCAACGCCGGTGACCTGGGAAGAGGTTTCGGCGGGATTCCGTATCACGGATTTCGACCTTCGAAACGTGCCACGGCGGGTCGAGGAACGAGGCGATCTGTTTCAGCCGGTTCTTTCGCCGGCGTTTTCACTGCCATGAGTCTTCCCATTCCATTCGACTATCCAGTGATGGAGGCCAACACGGCGGACGATCTTCCCACCGGCGAGTTCTGGCAATACGAACCCAAATGGGACGGGTTCCGCTGCCTTGCTTTTCGCGACGGCGATACGATCGAGCTTCGTTCCAAAGCCGGACAACCGCTGGGGCGCTACTTTCCGGAACTGGTGAGCGCTTTGCGTTCGCTGCGGGCCCGCCGATTTGTGCTCGACGGCGAAATCGCGATCCAGCGCGAAGGGCAACTGTTCTTCGACGATCTGCTCATGCGCATCCATCCCGCCGAAAGCCGGATCCGGAAGCTTGCGGCCGAAACCCCGGCGACTTACTATTGCTTCGATCTGCTTGTCGACGATCATGCAACACTGATTGCCGAGAAGCCTCTGGAAAATCGCCGCGAAGCATTGGACGGCTTCGCGCGACGGTTCTTCGAAGGCGCCATTCAACTCTCTCCCGCCACGCGCGATCTCGCTCTCGCACGCCGGTGGCTGCGGACCGGGGGCGGGCCGCTCGACGGCGTCGTGGCCAAGCGTCTCGACTTGCCGTATCAGGGAGGACAGCGGACAGGAATGGTCAAGGTAAAGCATCTGCGCACGGCGGACTGCGTTATCGGGGGCTTCCGCTACGGAGAAAAGAACCACCTGGTCGGGTCATTACTGCTGGGACTCTACAACGACGATGGCCTGCTGGACCACGTTGGCTTCTGCTCCGGGATCAAAGCGGCCGATAAGCCCGAATTGACCCATCGGCTCGAGGAACTGATCGAGCCTCCCGGCTTCACGGGCCGCGCCCCGGGCGGTCCAAGCCGGTGGTCAACGGAGCGGTCCACCGAATGGCAGCCCCTCAAGTCCGATCTTGTTGTGGAGGTTCAGTACGATCACTTCAGCGGCGGACGCTTCCGCCATGGGACGCGGCTGATGCGCTGGCGTCCCGATAAACTGCCGCGACAGTGTACGTTCGATCAGGTCAGCAAGGCGGCTTCGATTCAGGGCGTGCTGGTTTCGAGCGGGCGCTGATTACGTCGGTTGCTTTGTTTCGAGAACAACGGTTCGCGTCGGAAACGGCATGGAGATCCCTTCGCGCAGGAGCCGCTTGAACAGGAGCTTGCGCAATTCGCTCTGTACGAGGTATTGATCGACGAACTGCGCCACCGAGAAGTTCACCTGGAAAACAAGGGACCAGTCCCCGGGACCCGGATTGAAGCGGATGGACGGCGGCGGGTCGGCGAGCAGTCCGGCGATCTTCCCTGCTGCCGCGATCGTCTCCTGGAGCAGGATTTTCTCCACCCGATCGATGTCGGACTCATATCCCACGCCGAACGAGACCGACATTCCCATGCGCGGTTCGGGAAGGTAGTAATTCGTGTAGATGGCCTGGCCGAGTTTGTTGTTCGGGATCACGATCAGGTTGTTCGCCAGCGTGCGCATCGTGGTGCAGCGCCATGAAATGTCCTGAACGTAGCCCTCTTCGCCGCTGCTCAGTTTGATATAGTCTCCCATCCGGACCAGACCGGAAATCGAAACGTAGAAGCCCGCGAAGAGATTCGACAGGGTGTCCTGCAGGGCCAGTGCGACGGCGAGGCCGCCGACGCCGAGAGTCGTGATCAGCGGCGTCAGACTGAGATCGAAAACGACTTTGAGCACCCAGACAATGCCCAGACCTACAACTGCAAGCTGAACGAGCTTTTGCGTGAGACTCGTGACGGACTGCGCGCCGGTGACTCTGCCCCCATAAAAACGCACCGCATTGCCGGCAAACCGGCTGGCCGCGACCGTCAGCGCCCAGACCCACAGCGCGTCCAGAGCGGGATGGATATAGCGCTGATAGCGAGCCGGAATCTCGGAACTCTGGGTGGCGATGTGAATGCCCAGGATAATCGACCAGAGGACGATCGGGCCCCGAAGCGACTCGATGACGAGCACGTCGAGGTGGCTGTCGGTGTGCGCCGCCCATCTTCGGACGACTCCGAACAGAATCTTCCGGAGAATCAGGCCGGCCAGGACCGTGGCGCCGAACAGAACCACCGGCACGATCAGGGCGAACGGATCCTGCAGAATTTGCCTCAGGACTGGCACTAGAAGTGATGTTCGCACAAGGTTTTCTTCCACGCCTGCCGCGTGCTGCGCGTCACAATTACTTAGGCCGTAATGCGATTCTGGCTTCTCGCGGTCGTTCTGACCGTTGCTCCGTGCTTTGCCGATGTCGATACCAGCGCCGATTCCCCGAAGGAACTGGCGATGGCGCTCGCGCGCAAGGCGAAAAAAGCCGCGAAATCGGGTGAATCGGCCCAGGCTTACATCTACTATTCCGAAGCCGCCGCTTTACAGCCGGGAAACCGGAAGTACAAGGCGAATATGGTGCTGCTGCAGACGCGGGCGGCCACGCAGTCCAAACCAGTTTTACGCGCGTCCGCCGGCCCCTCGCAGGTGGACCTTTCGCCCGAGGACGTGTTCGACAGTCTTACCGCACAGGAGCTTTCTCAGGCGCGCGAGTTGAAAGAGTTGCCATCGCTTCGGGCGAAGCCCGGCGAACAGAATTTCGATCTGAATGGCGATTCCCGATCGCTGTTTGACAACGTGGCGCAAGCCTTCGGGCTGGAGCCGGTGTATGACGGCGACTATCCGAAAGGCGGCCCCACGATCCGTTTCCAGATCACGGGCGCGGATTACCGCGAAGCGCTGCATGACCTCGAGGCCGCCACCGGATCATTTGTGATCCCCCTCTCGAACCGCGTCTTCATGGTTGCCCAGGATACGCCGGCGAAGCGGAACGATCTCGAGCAGACGATGGCGATCGCGGTCCCCGCATCCGGGCTGACTACCCAGCAATTGACGGAGATGGGCCAGGTGATCCGGCAGACGACGAACGTGGAAAAGATCGCCTGGGATTCCACGCAGTCGCGTCTCGTGCTGCGAGACCGCGCGTCGCGCGTTTTGCCGGCCGTCGCGCTGGTCCAGCAGCTTGCCACGTATCATCCCGAGGTGATGATCGATCTGGAGTTCATTCAGGTCGCCGCGAGCGACATGATCAATTACGGATTTACGGTGACGAACTCCGTGTCCGGCATTATGCTCGGGAACATCTTCCACAATATTGTGAGCACACCGTCCGGCATCACCAACCTGCTGACATTCGGGGGCGGCAAGACCCTGATTGG
>DASZUZ010000970.1:0-1827 GCA_035547415.1 Bryobacteraceae bacterium
CAATCAGCGCTTCCCGCACCACTCCGCTGATCGCGCTTTTGACGAAGATCGACTGATCCGCCAGAGGCTTGATCGTGAGAGCGGGGGGCAGCGTCGATTCGATCCGCGGGAGGAGGTCCTTCACGCCCTGGACCACGCTCAGAGTGGAAGCCTCTCCGTTCTTGAGCACCGAAACCAGTGTGCCGCGCTGGCCGTCCAGCCGGACGATGTTGGTTTGCGGCGCGAAGCCGTCCGAAACCGTGGCCACATCGCGGACATAAATGGGCGTGCCGTTCACGACCTTGATCGGCATATCGTTCATTTCGGCAATTTTCAGCGGACTGGAATTCAGATCCACGTCGTATTGAAACTGTCCGATCTTGACGGTGCCCGACGGGAGAATCAGGTTCTGATTACCGACAGCGGTCACCACATCCGATGCCGAGACGCCTCTGGCCTGCATGAGCGCCGTGTTCAGGCTGACGTTCACCTGGCGCGATTTGCCGCCGAAGGGATAAGGGACCGCCGCGCCCGGAACCGTAACGAGCTGCGTTCGGACAAAATTCAACCCGAGGTCGTTGAGCTGCGATTCGGGTAAGGTTTTGCTCGAGAGAGCGAGCTGGATGATCGGAACCGTGGACGCGTTGTATGTCAGGATGAACGGCGGCGTCGCGCCCGGCGGCATCTGCCGGAGGATGGCCTGGGATGCCGACGCAATCTGCGCGTTGGCCGCATCGACGCTGGCTCCCGGCTGCAGGAAGACCTTCACGATGGCGCGGCCGTTCATCGTAATCGATTCGATGTGTTCGATGTTATTGACCGCCGTGGTCAGAACGCGCTCGTAGACCGACGTAATCCGGCCTTCCATCTCCTGCGCATTCAGACCGTTGTAGGACCACACCGCCGCGAGTACGGGGATGTCGATATTCGGGAAAATATCCGTCGGAGTGCGTAGAATAACGATCGGGCTGACGATCAGAATCAGTAAGGCAAGAACGACGAAGGTATAAGGTCGCGAAAGCGCGACTCGGACGATCCACATGGTGAATTAGCGGCGCAACGAATTGCGCTTACGAAACATCGGATGAATTACGAGACGCTGAAGTCTCGGAAATTGTTACGGCAAAGACAGAGTCGGATGGAAACTGTATCGAAAGACACATTAAGAGGGCGAGGGCGCCCGCGCGATGAAGAAGTTCGCAAGCGGATTCTTGCATCCGCGGCGGACCTGCTGAGGGAGCGCTGCTTCCGGGAGATCTCGGTGGATGCGATCGCGGAACACGCCGGATCCGGCAAGGCGACGGTATATCGCTGGTGGCCGCACAAAGCGGCTGTGCTCATTGAGGCAGTCCGTGAAGAAGTGGCCCGTGAGATGCCGTTTCCGAACACCGGATCGCTCGAAGGCGACCTTCGCGCGCAGTTGCGTCAGTTCGCCAGTCTCGTTACCGGGCGGCATGGCCGCATTTTCACGCGGTTTATCGCCGCCGCGCTCGAAGACGCGGACGTCGCGGAGGCTTTCCGCCAGATGTGGATCACGCCTCGCCGACAGGAGACAAAGGCCGCATTGCGGCGCTATCAGGCCAGCGGCGACCTTCCGGATCACGTGGATCTCGATTGCGTCGTGGAGATGCTGTTTGGACCTCTTTACTACCGGCTTTTATTCCGGTGGGGTCCGCTCAGCGACGAGTACATCGACCAGCTGCTGGAAACGGCGATGACGGGATTGCGCTGCCGGAGCCAGGTGGCGCCAGCAACCGCCTGAGTTGAACCGGGGCTGTTCACCAGATCCACCACGCCGCTACTTCAGGGCGCGCGGGAGAACCACCCAGTATTTCCGAATGCAGCACC
>DASZUZ010000971.1:0-4300 GCA_035547415.1 Bryobacteraceae bacterium
ACTTCGCCCTCTTTGACGATGAGGAAACCGAGCATGGCGCCTGCCTCGACGACGGGAAGAAGGTCGTCCAACTCCAGCGAGAGATCGTCGGCTAGGCGGTAGAGATCGGTCCGGCCACCCTCCGGCGGAAGTAGTTCGAGCAACCCGGAGATGCCGCCGGGCCGTACATGCGGCAGCATCTGGTACTTCGGTTTTTTCGTGGTGGACGGTTGGAACGGGACCTCGGTATCGGGCTGCGTGAGGACGCGGTAGATGTAATCGACGTAATCGACGAACGGGGTGGATTTGCGGTCGCGCGGGTGAGGAAGGTCCACGCTGAAATCCGTGCGGATGCGGCCCGGATTTTTCCCGAGCACGATAATTCGATCCGCCAGCAGTACGGCTTCTTCAATGTTGTGCGTGACGATGAAGATGGCCTGGGTGGGCAGTTTGCGGTCCGACCAGAGTTCCGTGACCTGACCGCGGAGGTTCTCCGCCGTGAGGACGTCAAGCGCGGAAAAGGGCTCGTCCATGAACAGGACTTCCGGTTCGACCACCAGGGCGCGGGCGAACCCGACGCGCTGTTTCATGCCGCCGGAGAGTTCTTTGGGGTAAGCGGCTTCAAAGCCATCGAGGCCGACGATATCCAGCGCGCGGCGGCTGCGTCCGGCGCGTTCGGACCTGGCGATGCCGAGCGCTTCGAGCGGGGCTTCCACGTTGGCCTGGACAGTGAGCCATGGAAACAGCGCGAAGCTCTGAAAGACAATGGCCAGATTCCCTTTGCCGGCGCGGACCACCTCGCCGGCGGATGGCTTCGAGAGCCCCGTCAGCATGCGAAGGAGAGTCGATTTTCCTGAGCCCGAGGGCCCGAGGAGAGCCACGATCTGACCGGCGCGGATCTCCAGATCAAGCGGGGCGATTACCTGGATGCGGCTGTCGTCCGGGCCCGAATAGAATTTTTCGATGCCTATCGCATGGATGAGAACCTGTTCCCGCAATCCGTATGATCGCGTGTTTCCGGTTCTCACTCAATTACAAACGGATGACGGGCGTTCAGCGGCTTCCGGCTCAGGAGTGAGGTTCGCCGCGCAGGTTTGCGTCCATTCCTCTGTAGTCAGGGCGAATACGAAATTTCCCGTAGCAGAGCTTTCGGAGGATCGATGACGGACGCAGGTGCCAGCTGGCCCAGGTCAGCGGAGAATCGCCGTTGCAGTCTCTTGCGTCGATCGTCGCGCCAGCATCGAGGAGGAACTGGATGGTTTCTTCGCCGGCGAAGGCCGCGGCGCGGTGCAGCGGAGTCTCGCCGCGGGTGCGGATGTCGCGCATGAAACAGCCGGTTTCGGCCCCTGGCTTTGTCGCGCTGTCGGGATTGGCGCCAGCGGCGAGCAGAACCTTTACGATCAGGCCGTGCGCGGGGCTGTCAGCTGTGCAAAGCGCGGAGTGCAGCGGGGTTTCCCCGGTGTCCGGCATGGAATAATTGGCGTCCGCGCCGCTTTCGATGAGGAACTGGCAAAGCCGCCAGTGTCCGTGAAAGCTGGCGTTGATCAGGCCGTGATCTTCGCCGAGCGACCGGAGCGACTCGCCATGCGAGAGCAGTAAACGCAGGGCGCTGACGTCTCCGTAATAAGCGCACCATTCGAGAAGCGACACTCCGTTCGAATCCCGTGAACCGGCCGGGTGGCCGGCCGCCAGATAGTCGAAGACGAGGTCCGTGCGTCCGTCCGCGATGCGGTCGAGCATAGCCGTCACTCTACCGCAATCGCCGGGCTCGGGCTAAGGCTCGATGCGGGTACCCAGGACCTTGAGAAGCCGGGCCAGCCAGGCCGGGTGGGCGGGCCATGCCGGAGCGGTGACGAGGTTTCCGCAAGTGTGCGCCTCGTCCATTTTGAGGTCGACATATTTCCCTCCGGCGCCGGTGACATCCGGGCCCACCGCGGGATAACAACTGCATGATTTGCCATCGAGGACGCGGGCCGCGGCGAGCACCTGCGCGGCATGACAAATCGCCGCGATGGGTTTGCCGGACTCGGAGAAATGCCGCACGATTTCGAGTACGCGCGGGTTGAGGCGGATGTACTCAGGCGCCCTGCCGCCGGGGATGACGAGCGCGTCATAGTTCTCAGGCCGAACATCGTCGAACGTCGCGTTCAGCGCGAAGTTGTGGCCCCGCTTTTCACTGTAAGTCTGGTCGCCTTCGAAGTCATGAATTGCCGTACGGACCGAATCCCCGGCGCGCTTGTTCGGGCACACGGCGTCCACCTTGTGTCCGACCATGAGCAACGCCTGAAACGGAACCATGACTTCATAGTCTTCGACATAATCGCCAACGAGCATCAGGAGCTTCTTCGCAGCCATGAACGAAATGATATCCGCCCGATCGCGGCTCTACTGAATTTCGACGAGACCAACTTTGTTCACGCCGCTGCAGGCAATGGCGATATTGCCATCGCGCGTGACGCTGACGTTGCGGACCCCGCCGCCACCCGATGGAATTGCCCAGGTCTGGAACCGTTCGGCCTTCGGGTCGAACCGGACCATGGTGTTCGGTTCGACGGCCGATTCGCTGTACCAGACCGCGCCCTTCAGGAACGCGATCCCGTAGGGCTGCGATTTCGAGCCGCCGGGTGAAGCCCATTCCGTGACCTTGCCGGTCGCCGGATCGAGTCTGCCGAGACAACCGCGGGCATAATCCGAATACCAGATGATGTCGTCGGGCGAGATCGCTACGCGCCTTGGTCGCGCGTTCGGACTGGGCAGAAGGTATTCGTGGATTGCCATTGTGTCGGGGTCGATGCTGGCTACCTTGTTCGATCCGAACTCGACAAAGAAGGGAACGCCTTTCGAACTGACGACCATGCCATAAGGATTGGATTTCGGCGTGGGCGAGGTGACCACTTTCGCTTCGCCGGTTTTCGGGTCCAGACGCCCGACCATATTGGCGCCCTGTACCGTGAACCAGAGCACGCCGTTACGGTCGAAGATCGGCGTGTGCGGGTCGCGCGCCGATGCGGGCAGCGGGTACTCGGTCACCTGGCCCGTATGGGGGTCGAGTTTGCCGATATACGCTTTGAAATTCGCTGTGAACCAGATGTTTCCGTCTTTGTCCGCCACCAGACCGTGAGGCCCGGAACCCGGCGTTTTCAACGGGAATTCCTTGATCTGGCCCGTCGCCGGATCGAGCCGGCCCAGCACGTTCGCCATCTGGCCCGTGTACCAGATGGCGCCATCCGGCGTGGCGAGGGGATCGTGCGGGCGGGAGCCCGGAGTGGGCACAGCCCACTCTTCGATCGAGACTTTCACGCTGCCGGGAACGATTACGGCGCCCGGCGCGCCTTTCGGCGGGAAGTTCTTCGAAAGGTAGTCGAGCAGGACCGGCATCTGATCCCGCGGTACTTTGGCGCCGGCGTTGACCATCATGCTGAGCACGGTCCGCCACTGTTCGCGGCTGTGTCCGGCGTTGCCGATCAGGTTGAGGCTGTGACACTGCGCGCAGGCTGCTTCGACGGTCTCCTTTCCGTTTCCGGCCGGAAGCGGGCGCTGCTCCTGCGCGATCAGCGGAGAAGAGAGAAGAATTGCGGCAAGCAGGGAGAAGAGGGACTTCGTGTACATCGTGCCCGTCCTTCATTGCGCATTGTATATCCGGTTTCCGGGCTCGTGAATGCGTTATTTCCGGGAGATTCGCTTCTTTGACGCCGCAGTATGCGTGGGAGCACGCTTCTTCCGGCCTGTCTTTTCGTTCTTCTCCCTGCGGAGTCTCCAGGCCGTGCGCAACGCGCCTTCGAGAACGTCTTCGGTCGCAGCCGCCAGGCGGATATGCGTCATTCCCATCCGGCCCCAGCCGCCGGGAATCGGGAGGAACATATCGGGCCGCTCCGCGACAAACGCAGCCTGCTGCTCCGGGGTGAGCATGAGATTGCCGTAGCCCTGCGCCTGTGAGGCGAGCGTCGCGAAAATCCTGCCGCCGACGCGGAAATCCGGGCTGCCCATGTGCGAGCCTTCTTCAGCGCCTTCGAGGTTCAGGGCAATCCGCCGAAAGTCAGAGGCTTCCATGAGGGATCCGATTATGACACGATCCGGGCGGCTCGGAATGGAGCAGTCTTCTCGCGTCCCTTCTTTGCCAAAGGATGTATACTTTCCAGGGATCACCATGAACCGAACGATCAACGTGACCGTGAACGGCACGCGCTACTCGCACGAAGTAGAGCCTCGCCTCCTCCTGATCCACTATCTCCGCGAAGTGGTCGGACTCACTGGCTCGCATATGGGATGCGAAACGTCTCTGTGCGGCGCCTGCACCGTGGAAGTGAACGGCAAGGCGGTG
>DASZUZ010000972.1:0-7077 GCA_035547415.1 Bryobacteraceae bacterium
GTGTTTGCGGCGGCGGCCATTGCGAATCCGAAAAACGCGCCAAAGGTGGAGGCGAGTTTCACTGACGAATTGCAGAAGACACTCCGGCGCGGATTTACCGTGGAAGAGGTCGCGGCCGGGAAAAAGGCGCTTCTGGACGAGCGGATGGTCGGGCGTTCGCAGGATCAATCGTTATTAGGACTGATTCTGACGCGGGGGAACTTCGATCGTACGCTGGCATGGGACCAGGAGATGGACGCCAGAATTGCGGCGTTAACACCGGAGCAGGTTACCGCGGCATTCCGGAAACGGATCGATCCGGCTTCGATTCTGATTGTGAAGGCGGGCGATTTCAGGGCCGCCGGCGTTTATCGGTAAGGCGTGACAGGCGGAGGCGTCGAACCGCTCCGCCTGTCACACACATCAGGCGTGGGCTTCGTCGCGGTCGATCGGAGTAACCGGGTCGATTGCGAGCCACATGAAGAACCCGGTCAGATAGACAACCGCGCCCATCAGCAGAACAGCGTTCCAGTTGTGATTGCTCATCTGCAGAACCACGCCGGCGGCCGGCCCGTACAGCGCGCCACCGAGGTTGCCCATCATGTTCATCGTTCCGGAGAGCGTGCCGGAGTAAGCGCCGGAGACATCCATCACCGTTCCCCACGCGGTCGGCATCACGAGATCGTTGCAGAAGCTGGAAAGGCCCACTGCCATGACGCCGATCAGCGGCTGGTGCATCATGGTCGCCAGTACCAGACACCCGCTGGCGCCGACAAATCCAAAGCAGCCTAGAATTTTCCGGGTGGTCGCAATGTTGCCCGTCAGGCGCGTGAGCGGCGCGGAAATCATTCCTGAAAACAGCGAGCCCAGACCGCCCATCAGGAGAGGCAAGGTCTTCAGCCACATGCTGCTGTTGACGTCCACATGGAATCGCTCGTCGATGAACGTTGGCGCCCACGTGATCAGGAAGTACCACGGAAAGCTGAGCGCGAAGTATTGGCCACAGAGAAGCCACACGGTTTTGGAGGAAGCGAATTTCCCCCACGGCACGCCGCCGTGCCTGGCCGCGCGAACGTTGTATTTGAGAAGATCCAGTTCAGCCTGGTTGACGCCCTTCTTGTCTTTCGGATCGTCCCGGAACCACAGATAGAACGCAGCGGCCCAGATGAGACCGAGAATACCGAACGCGCCGAAAGCCTGACGCCAAGACAGGTATTGAAACAAGACCGCTACGAGCAGGGGAGTAAAGGCGCCGCCCCAGCGCGCGCTCAACCAGATGATGCCCTGAGATCGCACGCGTTCCGACTGCGGGAGCCAGTTCGAGAATGCCCGCGTGATGTTCGGAAAGCATCCGGCTTCGCCCGCGCCGAAGAGCAACTGTGTCGTGTAGAGCGAAACGAAGTTCCACGTCATTCCCGTGGCGGCGGTGAATGCCGACCACCAGATGACAATGCGCATCAGAACACGTCGCGGCCCCCATTTATCGCCCATCCATCCACTGGGAACCTCGAACAGCGCATACGCGAGCGCAAAGGCGCCGAAGGCGAGGCCCATCTCCGCGTCGGTGAGATGGAGATCGGCGGCTACCTGCTTGCGTGATAGCGACAAAGCGACGCGATCGATGTAGGTAATAATCGAAAGCGTTACCGCGAAGAAGATGACCCAGTAGCGAACCTTCGTGGGCTTTTCGGTAGCGCGCATTGCATCATGCGCCGTGGATGCCATAGTCTTGCATCATATCGTGAGCGCGATGGACTTTCACCGGGTCGAAGCAAACCTGCGGGAATCGTTCCGGACGCTGGCCTCCGGACGGCCGCGCGCCGATCTGCTCGAGGCGTCCGGCGTGACCATCGCGTCGCTTGGCGCCAGGTTCCAGATGTTCAATGCCGCGTTTCTCAGCAGCCCGGTTGCGACATCGAAGGAGCTTGAACAGAGGCTCGGGTTTGCACGCACGCACTTCCGCAGCCGAAATCTTCCATGGGCTCTCTGGGTCTGTGAGGACTGGATGGAAACCTCGGTTCGGCGCGGACTTTCTCAACTCTGCGCGAGTCATGGGCTGCGGCTAACGGCCGAAATGCCCGGGATGATCGCCTCGGGGATGATCGCCAGGCCCCGGCATCCCCTGCCCGAGCCAGAGTACGTCCGCGTCAACTCCCTTCAAACGCTGGCGGATTTTCGCGGCATCGGTTCAGTCTGTTTCCACGTTCCTCCCGAATGGTTCAACGAGGTGTTTGACGAAAGCGTTCCCTGTGCGCGGCCCGGCTTTGAATGCTGGGTGGCGTACTTTGATGGCGCTCCCGTAGCGACTGCCGCCAGTGTGCCGTCGGACGGCGTGATTGGGTTGTACAACATTGCCACCGCGCCGGGATACCGTGGCCGCGGCTTCGGGGAAGCTATCACCCGTCACCTCATCGACACGGCGCGAGCCGGGCAGCCGGCCTGTCCGATTGTCCTGCAATCCACCTCTCACGGTTTCAGGCTGTATCAACGGCTCGGATTTAAAACCACGACGCGCTTCGTCGTCTACAACTCGGTCCGATAGGGCTTCCGCTCGTCGTACTATGAAGCTGAATGCCGCTCCGCAGGGCGCTCCTCTATCTCTCGGGACAACCGAAAGTCCGAAAATGGGTAGAGACTTCGCCCGTTGCGCGACGATTATCATCCCGCTTTATCGCGGGCCATACCCTTGAGGATGCGCTTTCCACCTGCATCGGCATGCGGGCTGAAGGAACGGCCGCGACGCTCGATTATCTCGGTGAGAACGTCAGGTCCCTGGAAGAAGCATCGTTATGTCGAGACACGTATCTGCGGACGCTGCTCGCGATGCGCGAAGCCGGACTGGAACCGAATGTGTCGGTCAAGCTCACCCAGTTCGGACTCGATTTCTCCACGGAAGCATGTGAGCAGAATGTCGGGATCCTGGTAAAAGCGGCGGGGGAAATTGGCGGCTTCGTGCGCATCGATATGGAGTCGAGCCAGTACACGGACCGAACCCTCGGCATTGTGTCGCGCCTTCACGCAAAATACGCCGCCTGCGGGACGGTGATTCAGGCCTATTTACACCGCAGCGCCGCGGACGTGGACCGGCTGACGCGGGAACGAATCCGGGTTCGGCTGTGCAAGGGGGCTTATCTCGAGCCGTCCAGCGTCGCATTCCCGGAGAAGTCCGCAGTGGACCGCAACTATCTCGCGCTGGCCCAAACCCTGCTGAAGAATGGCGCGTACCCGGCCATCGCCACGCACGACGAACAGATGATCGAACGAGTGGAGCGATTTGCGGCCGCTCATCAGATCGGGCGCGACCGGTTCGAGTTCCAGATGCTGTACGGTATCCGGCGGGACCTGCAGAAGCGCCTCGTGCACGATGGATACCGGCTGCGTTTGTATGTGCCGTTCGGCGAAGCCTGGTATCCGTATTTCATGCGGCGGCTGGCTGAACGTCCGGCGAATGCGCTATTCCTCTTACGTAATCTGTTGCGATGACTTCGTTCATAACCATTGTTTCCGGGCTCCCCCGCTCCGGCACGTCCCTCATGATGCAGATGCTGGGAGCCGGAGGCATGCCGTTGCTGACGGACGCACGGCGCGAAGCCGACGAAGATAATCCGCGCGGTTATTTCGAATTTGAGGCGGTGAAAAAGATTCGGCAGGATTCGTCATGGCTACGGGACGCGGAAGGCAAGGCCGTAAAGATTATTCACGCGCTTCTGCGGAACTTGCCGCCTCAGCACGAATATCGAATCATCATGATGAATCGGGACCTGCGAGAGGTAATTGCCAGTCAACGATCGATGCTGCAGCGACTTGGACACCAGGGCGCTCAGGTGAGTGACGACAAATTGCTCAAATTCTTCCAGCGGGATCTCGACGACGTGAGGGAATGGGTGCGGTGCCAGCCAAACATTCAGGTGCTGGGGATCGAACATCGCGATTGTCTGCTCCGCACTCACGAAGTTGCCGCGACGGTGAATTCTTTCGTCGGCGGCTTTCTGGATGAGCAGCGCATGGCCGGCTGCGTCGAACCGGGTCTGTACCGTCACAGATCCTGACGAACTATCGGTGTGGAGGACCTTGTGCCGGTCCGGACCGTTCGCGCGGTGCGGGGGAACCCGCCGGACCGTGCGACGGCCGCGCGCCAGGGCTGTGCCTCCAGTTGAAATACTGCCGTCTTTCGTCCGAATGGAGTTTGTGGAAATCCCGATAGGGCCGGTGATTTTCGATAAACCATTGGTTGTAATAAAGGGGCTCCGGTTCCGCCCAGTAGTGATAGTCTCCGTAATACGGATCGTAGAGGTTGTATCCGTACCCCACACGCGCTGCGCAGCCGCTGAGGAGGAGCATCAGCGAGCCCGCAGCGACAGCCGCCTTCCCGCAATCCCACAGTTTCATTACGCTGGATTCCGATGCAATCCGCATTCCTTACTGGCGCTGAAACTCCACGGCTGCGCTATCGTAATCGCCCGTCAGCCGAACGTTCACGCCGTTTTCCATCAGGTAGGCCCCGCTGAATTCCTGCGCGTTGGGCTGTCCCCAAACCTGTATACGGTACGTGGCTCTCGGATCCAGTCCCGTCAGGCGAATGGCCGGAGGCATCTGCCGGTACTGCTGCGAATGCAGGAAAGCGAACAGCACCGCCTGCTTTCCATCCTGCGATACGTACTCATTTGCGGTCACTTCACCTTGTTGCGGAGAAAGCAGCCGGTAGAGATTTCCCTCCTGGACCGTGCCGCGGATGCGCTTGTAAAAAGCGATCATCTCCGTCGCGAGTTTGTCGTCCTGGTCCGTCCACTTGTTGAGATTGGCGCCAACCCCGAGCGCACCCTGCATCGCGACCAGAAAACGGTACTGCAGGGGAGCGCTGCGCCCGTTCATATTGGGAACATCCGTCACCCACGCCGACATGATCTTCGGCGCATATATCTGGCTGAACCCGTATTGAATTCCCAAACGATCGAAGGCTTCGGTGTTGTCCGACGTCCAGACCTCCTCCACGCGCCGCAGAATGCCCAGATCAATGCGGCCACCACCGCCTGAACAAGACTCGATCTCGAGATTCGGATGTTTGGCTCGCAGCCGGTCGATGATCTCGTAGAGGTTGCGCACATACTGCACCCACAATTCCTTCGGCTCCGGCACGTTTTCCCATCCCGGCTCGGCGAACGGCCGGTTCATGTCCCATTTGAAATACCGGATCGGGTATTGCGTCGCCAGTTTATCGAGGACGCCGAAAATATACTCTTTGACGTCATTCCGCGCGAGATTCAGGACCAGCTGATTCCGCAGTTCACTGCGCGGGCGGTCGTCCGAATGCATCGCCCAGTCCGGGTGAGCGCGATAGAGATCGCTGTCCGGGTTCACCATCTCCGGCTCCACCCAGAGGCCGAAGTCCATGCCGAGCGAGTTCACGTACTTAATCAACGGTTCGAGCCCGTTCGGAAATTTCTGTGGATTAACGGTCCAGTCACCGAGCCCGGCGTGATCGTTGTTGCGCTTCCCGAACCACCCGTCGTCCATCACGAACAGTTCGACGCCAAGCTTTGCTGCCTTTTCCGCGAGCGAGCGTTGCCCCGCCTCGTTCACGGCGAATGTAGTCGCTTCCCACGAGTTGTAGAGCACCGGACGTAGTCGCGCCTGGAGGCCATGCGGCAGAATGTCAGTCAGTTCGAATCGGTGCATCCGGCGCGACATGCCGCCGAAACCGTCCTCGGAATATCCTCCGTAAAACGGAGGCGATTCGAGCGATTCGCCGGGTTTCAGAGCATACCCGAAATCGAACGTGTTGAACCCGCCCGTGACCCGGACCTGCGAATACGGGGTTTGCTCCACCGCGATCCGCCAGTTGCCGCTCCATCCCAATGCCCCGAACCAGACACGCCCCTTCTCCTCGGTGGCCGAGCCGTCGTCGATCGCGAACCAGGGATTGAAATTGTGACTGGTATGGCCTTTTCTGCTTTCCAGAACTTTCGTGCCCGTGTGGATGTCTTCGCGCGTCAACTGACTCTCTGCCGCCCAGCGGCCGGAAACATAGGACAGGCGGTACCCCTCGCCATGCGGCATGTACCAGACGCCGGCCTGCAGGCTCTCTACATTCAGCGACGTCTTAGAGCGATTTTCCAGCATCGCGGACTTTCGAATGATTCCCTCGTGCTCATAGACGTGATAGTTGAGGGTCACGAAGATGTCGTCCTTGATGTCTTTCATCACGATCTTCAGGTCATTGCCCGCGATCGAGTGCGAGACGTAGTGCAGCACCAAATCCCTGCCGCCGCCGGCTCGCGTGATTTTGACGCTCGGATCGAGATACCGCGTCCCGCCCCAACCGACAAATTCTTCGTTGATCAACGACTGCGCCGGATCGAATGATGAGAGATCCCTTCCTCCGCTCGCGGCGGGAATGTCCTCGGCGCGCCAAAGGGGACCGGCCCAGTACAGATTCTGGAGCTCTCCGCGCGGATTCACGCCGAGGGCATAGGCGCTCGAATCGGTGTGAAGAACCCAGACTTTCTTTGCGCTCAGAAACTCGATGGGCGACTGCGCCAACATGGCCGGTACAGCCAGGAATACAGGCAGGAGAGAAGCAAGACGCATCAGCGATATTCTACGTGGACCGACGCCGCGTGAAAACGATGGCTAGTTTTGCTTCATGCAGGGCCTGGTATCGGAAACCGGAAAATAAAACACCATCTCGGTCACGGCAGGATTGATTTTCCGCATGGCGGGCGTAGTTGACGAGACAGGCTTATCTCCGGTGATCGAGCGACGTTCTTCGGAGGTCAGTTCAGTGGTTAGCGGTCCGCCACGTTGACGTTCGCCATCCAGCGTTAAGGTCAGCCTGCCGCCGCACTCCAGAGCCTCCAGCTTCCCGCCGTCCCACGACTGCACATTGCCGCCATAGTTCATCCCGAAGCCCGAAACGGTGAACGATTTTCCGTTCATCGTCTCCAGCCGATCGAGATGCACGCCGACGGTGATGCCGTTAGACGTGTGCCAGCGGCACTCGCCGCGCCTTCGCCCACGGCACAGGAATATCTGTTTGGGGTGCGCCTCCTCGCCCTTCCCGTTCCAGACGATTGCCAGTGCTTCCGACGGCACACCCTT
>DASZUZ010000973.1:0-2023 GCA_035547415.1 Bryobacteraceae bacterium
CGCGCGAGTCGATCAGTTCCATGAAGCGTCGTAGCCGGGCGATTCTCTTCGAAGCCGGATGCCCGCCTGCGGTTCGGATGGCGCCGATAAGCTCAGTCAGGCGTGGAGAGGTGAATCTTTGCCTTTCGAGCAGCGCGAGGATTTCGGAGAGCAGATCCAGATCGTGCGCCGGCTCGTTGATTCCTCCCACGATTTTCAAAACGCGCACCCGCACGCTGAGGGCGATCAGGCCGACCGCGGCGCCGAGCACGATCACGACTCGCGTCGCCGCGATCCCGACGAACTCCGTGGCAAACCACCACAGCAGCGCCGCGCCCATAATGATCGAAAGAACGAAGGACGCCGAGCGCAGGCCGGACGCGAACGGATCGAGCGGGGCAGTGGCCCAGGCGGTGAGCTGGTCGGGCTTCACCCCGACGCGAAAATCGCTGCCGAGCGTGGCGAGTTGCTCGCGGAGATCGACGAGCGGACGAAGCTCTTCGACCGCTTCATGCCTCTGACGGAGAGTCGCCGGATCGGCACTGGTCAGCAGCCAGGATGCGAGTCGGGCCTCGCCGGCACGGGTTCGGGCGGTGGAGAGAAGCTCGAAGAGGCCGGCGCGGCCGAAGAGATCGAGGTCAACGGCGTACGGATGGTGAGGATCGACGAATCGGTCGCCGGACTCGCCGCCGCCCTGCCAGCGGTTTTCGAGCCGGGCGAAACCCCGCTCGAAGAATCCGATGGCGCGCCTGGCGAATTCCATCTCGCGCTCGAGCCGCGACTGAAGCCAGACCAGCCCAATGAAGCCCGCCAGCGGAATCGCCGCGAACCAGGCCGAAAGGCCGCCGCGAATCGCGAACCAGAGAAGCGCCGCCCCGGCCGCGAAAACCGCGAGACGCACCAGCCCCAGGCGATGCCGGCGGGTGTCGAGAGACGCGAGGGCCGCGGTCCGTGCCGTGAGACGTTCCCGATAGACATCCTGCGGCGCGGCAGCCATCAATGCCAGCTTATCGGACCGGCAGAAGCTGTGTAATAAAATTGAGTTTTGCCCGCCAGAACGGGCGCGTAGCTCAGTTGGTTAGAGCGCTTCCTTCACACGGAAGAGGTCCGGGGTTCGAGTCCCTGCGCGCCCACCATTCATTGAAACCGAGACGAGACGCTGACTGATCGCGCTTGTTATCTGCCGTCCAACGGCGGTTGAAGTGCTGGACCTCCTGGTTCATCTTCGTCATATTCATTCGTTCATGAAAAGAGAGGTGGTGCAGTGTCGGAATTAATGAAGCAGAGCTCGAACGGCGGCCCCGCGTTCATCGGACAGGGAACGATCATCAAGGGCAGCATTCACAGCAAGGAAGATTTGATTCTCGACGGCGAACTGGAAGGCGATCTGGAGGTGGAGAACCGCAGCCTGACGATCGGTCCGCATGGGAAAGTGATCGCGAACGCGAAGGCGCGCGAAGTGGACATACAGGGAAATATGACCGGCAATGTCGCATCGTCGGGAAAAACCTTCATACGATCGTCGGGGCAACTGCTGGGTGACGTCGTCACCGGCGGCATCGTGATCGAAAACGGCGCGGTGTTCAAGGGAAGGGTGGAGATCCTGACGCCGGTGAATCGAACCGCGGAGGCGAAGAATGGCGAATGACTCCCTGACCAGACAGGAAGAACTGGTCGACGGGAAGTATCACCTGGGGGCGGTGCTCGGCCGGACGCGCCGAAGCACGGTTTACGAAACGCAGTTTGGCACGGATGAGGCACCTGCCGCCATCAAAGTCCGCGAAAGAGATGAGGACGACTGGGAAAACTGGGAGGATCCGATCGAGCGCTGGCAGAGCGCGATGGAACTGGCGCATCCGAATCTGCTGAAGATTTACGCCGTGGGGTCGTCCACCCTGAACGACGCTCCCGTCACTTACGCCGTGATGGAACGCGCCGACGAATCGCTTGAAGGCGTTCTGGCGACGCGGACTCTGACGCCACGCGAGATGCGCGAGGTACTCACGCCGGCAGCGGCGGCGCTGCGATATCTGCACGATCACGG
>DASZUZ010000974.1:0-5124 GCA_035547415.1 Bryobacteraceae bacterium
TGCCGCTTCAGTTGCAGCGGGTTCACCACGATTCCCGGATCCACCACCATCGTGATCTTCTCCACCGCAATCGCGCCCGTGGCCGGAGTCACCGCGATCTGGCACGCGCAGGCCCAGTAACTGCCGGAGCGGAACATGACCGACACGCCCTGCCCGCGCATCGCCACTGTCCCTGTCGATCCGGCCTTCGGATGCGGAGCCGTCCGTGTCTCCCAGCCCGACTCGTCCCGCAATCTTTCGAGCAGATTCCGGACGCGCTCTTCTTTCGCGTGATCCATGCGGAACTGAATCGCGTCAACTCCCGCCAGCGCCGCCGCTTCGCTGATCGCGACTTCGCGCGGGAAGTTCTGCTGAAACTGTCCCGGCGTTCGCATGCTGTGATCCCGCAGCCCGGCAGCGATGGGCGACTCCCGCTGTCCCACCTGGAACGTCCCGTGCGCCCGTTCCACCAGATTCAGGACGCCGTCGTAGACCCAGGCGTCCGAGTTCCCGTTGACCGTATTGTTGAGGCGCTCGCCCTTGTCGCTCGGCGCTTCCATCGTCGGAAGACCCGCCAGCACCGCGCCGATCGGACGGTCGTCCTGCATGGCCGGCATGTAATGGTCGATCTCATAGGCCGCAATCCGGCCATTGCCGTCCAGACCGATCTTCACATCCGAATAACCCGCCGACGACTGCGTGGACCACTGGAAATCCTCGGGCCGCATCCACTGCACCCGCACCGGACGCCCCAGTGCCTTCGAGAGAATCACGGCTTCGTCTTCCGCGCCCGCGTTTCCGCCGTTCGATCGCCCGTAGTGTCCCGGTCCCGAGTACGTCCTCACCACCACCTGCTCCGCCGGAATCCCCAACATCAGAGCGATCTGCCCGCGCAGCGCCTGCGGATTCTGGTTGTGGGTATGTACCGTCACCGTTCCGTCGGACCGCGCGTCTGCCAGCGCCATCGTCGGTCCGATCGGCGCATGCTTCATGTAAGGCATTTCGTATGTGGCCGTGTGCTTCTTCGGGGCGGCCGCCATCGCCTGGGGAACGTCTCCATGGCTCTTCGAACTCCGGCTGACCCGCGCCGACTTCCAGTCCGCATCCTGCCGGAAATACCGGAACAGATTCGCGTGCCCCGGGAGCCCCTTCCAGTCCGACCACTTCGTCGCCGCCGCCACCTGCCGCGCCGCCTGGATGGCTTCCCATTCGCTCGGCGCGACGACGCCCACGAGGTTGCCCTTCACCACCACCTGAGCATTCGGAAATCGTTTCTTGTCGACCTCGCCGGCGGCGAGGAGCCGCGATCCCAGCGTCGCGGGATGAACCATGCGCGCATGCAGCATGCCGGGCAGTTTGACGTTCGTGACCCACGTCTCCTGCGCCGTGACCTTGGCTGGAATAATGCTGTTCCGGAAAGACTTTCCGACCAGCGTGTAGCTGCTCGCCGGCTTCATCGGCGGATTGCCGCTCACCACCAGTCCGAACATGCTCGTCAGATCGCCGGTGACCGGGATCGTGAGCTTCAGGTTCTGATTCCGGACCAGTTCGCCGTAAGTAGCGCGTTTGCCGCCTCCGGTCACGACGCCGCCCTGGGTGGAGAGCTGATCTTTCGGAACCCCGAGCCTTTGCGACGCCAGTTCCAGAATCCCCTGCCGCGTGTAAGCCGCGGCCTTTCGAAGATTGATCACGCCGCGCCCGAGAAGATCGAAGGTCCCGCTGCCGTCCGGTGTTCGGTCCGTGTCTCCCACAATCACGGTCGTGATGGCCTCGAACGGCACATCCAGTTCGTCGCCGACGATCTGGCGGTACGCCGTATACACCGAACTCTGGCCGAAGTCGCATTTTCCGGTCCGGATCAGAACCGTATTGTCCGCGTGAATCTCCACCCACGACTCGGGCAGGGAAGCGTCGAGAGTGCGCTTCGCAGTCGCCGCCTTCGTAACGCCGGGCTGCAGCAGCCCGAAACCGGCGATCAGCGCGCCGCCCGTTTCCAGAAAACCGCGGCGGCTCAGCTTCGCGCCGTAAACATCGGTTGGTTCAGAAGCGCGTTGTTTCACTTCTCACCTCCGTTCGACATCAGCCTCGAAGCGAATTGAACGGCCTCGACGATAGCGAAATAGCTCCCGCAGCGGCACAGGTGCGCCGAAGGTCCCGACGTCGTGAAAGCCGCCTTGATTTCAGCGACGCTGGGACTCGGATTCTTTTCCAGCAGTTCGGTCGCTTTGATCATCATGCCGCTCTGGCAGAACCCGCAAAGCGGCGTCTGTTCTTCGATCCACCCCTGTTGCACGGGGTGAAGGGTCTTCCCGGCTTCCGCCGCGGAGAGGTTCTTCTGCTTCGCCCAACGGGCGGGCAGACCTTCCACGGTCGTGACTTCCTTGCCCGCCGCCGAGGAAACCGGAGTAATACACGAGCGAATCTCTTTTCCGTCCAGCAGTACGGAACAGATGCCGCATTGCGCCAGTCCGCAGCCGAACTGCGGGCTGTTCACATCGAGTTCGTTGCGCAGCACGTAAAGGAGCGGCGTATCGCCCGGCGACTGAATTTCCCGCTTCTTTCCATTGACCGTGATCGTCACCATAGACCTCCTGGAGGTAACCATAACGATGATACCGGCGAATGCGCGGGACGGGATATCCCGATCCTTCCGATTTTTTGCCTGATCGTCTCGCCCGGAAGCGTTGCTTCTTAGTCGAAAAAGTGACGATCTTCGTCCGCGAGATGCGCTTTCGCTGCCGGAACGCGGAATGTCACGCCGAGCCCCGGCCGGTCCCAGACATCGATGAACCCGCGTTTCATGATCGGGTCCGGCAATCCGTCCACGATCTGATACCACCAGTCCGGCTGTCCCACCGGATACTCGAACGCGATATAGTTCTGCGGCAGCGCGGCCGCCAGTTGAACGTGCGCGGCGAGCCCGATCAGCCCGTCGAAAATCCCGTGCGGAGCCATCAGAATGCCATGCAGATCGGCGTATTCCGCGATCCATTTCATCTCCGCCAACCCGCCCACATCCTCCGGATCCGGGCCGACGATATTGACCGCCTGTTTCTCGATCAGATCTTTGAAATTCTCCCGCAGATAGATCTGTTCTCCCGTGTGAATCGGGACCGAAGTACTCTGCGTGACCTCCCGGAAGAGTTCCGCGTTGGGATAAGGCGTGTAGTCGCCCGTAATCAGGTCTTCGAGCCACGCGATGTGGAGCGGTTCGAGCGCCCGTGCGAACGTAATCGCGTCCTTCACCGTCCAGCCGGGTCCGCAGTCGAGCGCAAGACCAATCTCCTTGCCCAGCACTTTCTTCATCGCTTCGACGCAGGCGACGATGTGATCGAGGCCCTGTTCGGTCATCAGACCGCGATCGGGGTGCGACGCGCCCGTGCGAGGTTCGTCGTACCATCCGTTGGGCGTGGCGCGCATCATCGCCGGATTGTGGAAGCCGACGGCCTGCTTGATCAGGGTGAAGCCTTCTTTGGCCTCTTTCATTTTGGCGGTGTTCTCGGCGTAATCCTGCGGCGTCTGACCGGTCATGGGGAATCGGACGCCTCCGTTATAAGCGCGGACGCGGTCTCGGATCTTCCCGCCCAGCAGTTTATACACGGGCACTCCGGCGACCTGCCCCGCGATGTCCCACAGAGCGATCTCGATGGCGCTCACCGCCGAACCCCACGGCTTGAACGCGCCCAGCCGGCGGATCTTCAGCATGACTCGCGCGACATCCGTCGGGTCTTCGCCGAGCAGATAGTCTTTATAGAAAAGGACCATCGGCTTGAGATAAGCCTTTGCGGATTCGGCCTGCCCGTATCCGGAGACGCCCTGATCCGTGACGATGCGAACCACCGGGTTCCGCCCGATGATCGCGCACCGCAGGTCGGTGATCCGGATCGATCCCCGCCCCGCCCGCTTTTCGGGCAGACTGCCGTTCTGTTGAGCCGGGAGCGCCGTAGCCGCCGCCGCGCCCGAGAGCGATCCGAGAAATCCTCTTCGTGTCCAGTTCACCATGATTTGATCCCGTTAAAAGATATCCTATGCTTGTGGGGCCAGGGCTTCCGCCCTGCCGCCGGGCTTCCGCCCGGCGCAATCAAGACTCGAAGCAAGTAGCCGAATTCCCGCAGGAAAGCGTCTCCAGCGAGGTCACCCGGTCAGTCTGACTCCCGCATCCCGTTACGATATTGGGCACTTTGCTGGCGGATGCGATGCCGGTCTCGACCAGGTCTTCCATGACCACTTTCAAAGGAGTGTTTGCTTCGCTGGCAAGAACCCATTCCGGGGTCGGTTAAATCGGGAGGACGCGTCAGCATCAGATTGTCAAACCCGCATTCCGTGCGCTCAGATCCCCGCCCGGGTAAATCCCGGACTGCGGCTGATGCAGGCTGCGGGGAACAGCCCCGGGTGAACTGTTTGGCCCCGGTGAACCGTGTACCGTTCCCCGTGAACATTGCTACACTACGACCGTGAAGGCAGGATCCCGAGCAACCGCCGAGGCGCAGTTGAATTCACCGGAAGGCGTGGAACGTTTCCGAAAAGCGGCCAAAGCCTTCACGGCCCGTGCGATCAAATCGCAGGCAGCCGCCCGGAAAACTCTGGTTGAAGAGGGCATCTACACCCGGTCCGGGAAACTCGCGAAGCGCTACCGTTAGCCTGCTTGCACCGGCTTACTTCTGCGTTTATTCTCGGCTACCACGGCTGCGACAAAGATGTCGGCGAGCGCTTATTGGCCGGCACAGCTTTTCAATCCAGTAATAACGATTACGACTGGCTCGGTCCTGGGATTTACTTCTGGGAAGCCAACCCGCTCCGCGGCCTGGAGTTTGCGGCGGAAGCATCGAAACGCAAGGGGTCGAGTATCTCAACACCGTTTGTTGTCGGTGCGGTGATCGAATTAGGCCTCTGTCTCGACCTCACGACGTCCAGCGGTCTGGAATGGGTCAAAATAGCGTACGAGAGCTTGGTTGAGGTGACGCGGGCCGCGGCATGGAGGTGGCCGAGGCGAAACGGCTTCGGGCCCTGGAAGACGAGAACCGGCGCCTGAAGGAGATGGTCGCGGATCTGAGCCTCGACAAAGAGGCGCTGAAGGCGGTGATCCGAAAAAACGGATGGAGCTTGTGAGCGACCGGCGGGACGTGATGTTCGTCATGGACGAGT
>DASZUZ010000975.1:0-3965 GCA_035547415.1 Bryobacteraceae bacterium
ATCGTCTCCTTCAACAGCGGCAGACGGATCTGTCCATCGTCAAGAACACGAACGGACCGCGTGAATTCCGGCGAATCGTAAACCTGAATATTCAGAAGGTCCTCCTTCCCGATCCGCTGGACGGGGAGATTCGTTCCTTCGATCGCCCCCAGTGGGCGTGAAGGACTCCCGTCCTGTGCAAACGCGAGCGGGGCGACACTGAGAAACGCACAGAGGAGTATTCTTTTGGACAGCATAGGCGGAGAATGCGTACGACTGTTCGATTATCTCACGCTTTGAAGTAGACCAACTGAAAGGATTTGGCGTCCCCAGGGGGATTCGAACCCCCGTTACCGCCGTGAAAGGGCGATGTCCTGGGCCTCTAGACGATGGGGACTAGGGGCAGGCGAACTTTTAATCTACCATGGGCGCTATGATAGCCGCGCTGCCGCCTCAAAAGCCTCCGCGATTGCGGCCTACCTTCAGCCGGAAAGAACGATTTCGTAATCAGAAGCTCAAATTCTGCTGGTGCTCGTCGATCCACGGCAGTAAACTGAACCCGGATAAGGATCTCGTAATGGCCTTTGACGTTCCCGAACTGCTGATCATCGCCCTGACGGCTTTGCTGTTCTGGATCGGCGGACGGGACTGGATTCTGCGCCATCGGGGTCCCAGACATTAACCCGGATCGCCAGTCAAAACACATTCACACAAAAGCCTTCTCCCCCCGCTGGTCGGCAAGACGCATCCGCTCCCGCCGGATAATGGTCCGCGCCAGTTCTTCAAACGGCAGACTGCGCTCGAATTCGGATTCGGCAAGACCCCAAATCAAATGAATTTCGTCTGCTGTCGCCTCCCGCTTTTCGCATGTAATGGCAAGTAATACTTTGCAGGCGAACGCGATTTTTTCGCTGGAATCGGCTTTCACAAGCGCATCTTATGACCGGAAAGCGAGCGAGGATATAGTAACTTTTGCCGATGCCGGAAATGCGTCTTATCGCAACTCCTGCTGCAGCGTTAGTACTTCCGCGAAAAGGTCTCCTTTTTCGCCGAGGCGCTCCAGCGCCCCTTGCGGCTCGAATTGAAGCCGCGCCGAATTCTTATCTCGCGCCAGCAATTCCAGTTCGGTCCACGTGACAGGCAGCGATACATAAGGGCGATCGTTTCTGGCGCGCAGCGAATATGCGCCCACCGTTGTTTTGAAATCGGAATTCTGACTCCAGTCAACAAATACTTTCCCCGTTCGCAGGCGTTTCGCCATCTCCGAAACAACTAAATCCGGCCGCTCGCGTTCCAGTTCCTCGGCGAGAGACTTTGCAAAAGGACGCGTTTTCGAGTAGCTGGTCGGGGTGTTCAAAGGAATGTAGACCTGAATGCCTTTCGACCCGGACATCTTCGGAAAGCATTTCAGTTTCTTCTTCGCCAGCCGTTCCCGAAGGAGCAGCGCCACCTCCGCGCACGTCACCGCATCCGCCCCCTCTCCCGGGTCCAGATCGAAAACGATATACGTCGGCCGTTCGATTTCAGGCGCACGATGCAGAAAAGGGTGCAGTTCGAGGCTGGCCAGATTGGCGCACCAGACCAGGGTCGCAAGATCGTCGATCGCCACATAGCGGATCTCCGGTCCGCCCCCGCGGCGCGGAACCGGCGCGATATGAACCCAGTCGGGCGTATATTTCGGGGCATCCTTCTCGTAGAACGCCTGGCCATCCACGCCATCCGGGAAGCGCTTCAGCGTCACCGGTCTGCCCCTGAAGTGAGGCAGCAACCAGGGCGCAACGCGCACATAATAGTCGATCACGTGCGCCTTGGTGAAATGAACGGCGGGATAAAGTTCCTTCTCCAGATTGGAAAGAACCAACTCACGCCCCTCGACTTCGATCCGCTGCTTCTTCTCCGCCATAGACCAGCCGGGGCAAGCTGCAATCCGAGTGCCGCTTGACATTCGCTCCGCCTGGTGCTAATTTCCCAGCATAATGCTAAAAAACCAGCATTGCCTGGCCCGGCGGGAGAGGCAGATCATGGACATCCTGATCGCGCGGGGCCGCGCTTCCGCGGCGGATGTCCGGGCCGAAATGCCCGATGCGCCGAGCTATTCCGCCGTCCGGGCCACGCTCCGGATCATGGAAGAGAAAGGACACATTCGCCACGAACAGCAGGGCGCCGCTTACGTGTATCTCCCGAAAGTGCCCGCCGAACGGGCGAAGAAGTCGGCCTTGCGGCATCTGCTCGACACATTTTTCAACGGATCGCCGGAGCAGGTCATGGCCGCTCTGCTGGACGCCAAACCCACCACCGCGGAGTTGGACCGGATTGCGGCGATGATCGATCGCGCTCGTTCGCAGGGGAGGTAGAGTATGGCATCGCTGCTGGCCGGCATCACGCTTCTGTTCACCCTGGCGTGGATCGCCACGCTTGCTTTGCGGAACGCGTCGGCCGGGGTCCGCCACGTCATATGGACGTGCGCGATTGCCGGCGCGCTGCTTCTCGGTCCCTTGCGTTGGCGCGTTCCACAAAGCGTGGTCAGCCCGGTGCTCCCGTTTGCCGCGACGCCTGTTCTTCAGGTAGAAGCGCAGACAACCGGCGCGCCAATTCCGCTCGCGATCGTCGCCGTGTGGATCTGGGCGTTCGGTGCGGCATTAGTGATGATCCGGCTCGCGATCAGCGGCGCCCGCCTCGGCCGGATTGTACGAAATGCCGCGCGTTCGGGACACGCCGGGCCGGTGCCGATTCTGGCCAGCCAGCGAGTTCCCGGACCGCTCATTGCAGGCTTATTCCAGCCCGTGATTCTGCTGCCCGAACATGCGTCTCGCTGGAACGCCTCCCGGCGGCGCGCCGTGCTCGCGCATGAACTCGCGCACATCCGGCGACGCGATCCTCTCGTCCTCTTCATCGCGCACCTGGCGACGGCGCTTTACTGGTTCCATCCGCTCTGCTGGCTGGCCGCGGCTCGCCTGCGCGCGGAAAGCGAACGCGCCTGCGACGATGCGGCTCTTCGCCTCGGACTTCTGCCCTCCGGCTACGCCACGCATCTGCTCGGCATCGCGAGGGCATTCAATCCTCAACCTGCCATTCCCATGGCCACCACCTCACATCTGGAGCTTCGCGTGAAATCCATCCTCGATCCTTTCGTCAATCGTCACTTCGCGGCTCGCGGTACCTGGCTCGCCGGACTGCTTGTCACTGCCGCGATCATGGCGCCTCTCTCGACCCTGACCCTGCATGCCCAGCAGGCCGGCTTCGCCGGAGCTGGCGGCGCGATCGACGGCGCCGTTGTCGATGCCAGCGGAGCCCGCGTTCCGCGCGCGGAGATCATCGCATCCACCCCGGACGGCGGCAACCGCCAGACGGTCCTCTCCGGCGAAGACGGTGCCTTCACACTGCGGAATCTGCCAGCGGGACGGTACATGCTGGAGGTACGCGCTCGTGGCTTCGCCGTGTTCCAGTTGCAGAATCTGGAAGTCACGGACGGCGCCACGCTGCGCGCCGACGCGCGCCTTCGCCTGGGCGGCATCAGCGAGAAGATTCAGGTCGTCGCGAAGGGCGCCCCGAATCCGGCCGCTTCGGCGGACGCGGGCCCGAAACCGATTCGGGTCGGCGGCAATGTGCAGGCGGCCAATCTGATTCAGCAGGTCAGGCCGGTCTATCCGCCGGACCTGCAGGCGCAGGGAGCGGAAGGTACAGTCTTCCTGCAGGCGGTCATCTCCAAAGAGGGCATCCCGCTTTCCCTGAGCGTGCACAACGCGGACGTGAACCCGGAATTCGCCAATGCCGCCATGGATGCCGTGAAGCAATGGCGCTATCGGCCCACGCTCCTCAATGGTCAGCCTATCGACGTCATAACGACGATTACGGTCGAGTTCAGACTGCAGCAGTAGCCGTTTCGGCCGCGGGCAGGCCGGGCGCCTGCCCGACCGGAGTCAGACCGAACTCCTCGCGATACCGGATTGCGAAATCAGTCACGGGGCGGCGCGCCAGAAACATGG
>DASZUZ010000976.1:0-2148 GCA_035547415.1 Bryobacteraceae bacterium
GAGGATGATGAAAGTGGGATTGGTGAAAACGTGCAGTTTGATTGCTGGCTTCGCCGCGGCATGCCTCGGGCAGCCGCCGGATTTTATACAGCCGGCAGCCTACCCGACGGGCGGTGACTCAACATACGTGGTCTCGGCGGATTTCAACCGCGACGGAAATCCGGACATCGTAACCTGCGAGTCCGCAAGCATGAGCTTGTCGATTCTGTTCGGCGCGCCGGATCATACATTTCAGCCCGCCGCGTCTCGCGTGCTCGCCTTTGCTCCGGCCTCGCTTGCGGCTGCGGACCTCAACGGCGACGGAGCGGCCGATTTGATTGTGACGACGGGCGGGCAGGTTGCCGTTCTTTTGAACGACGGTAACGGATCGTTCGCTCCGCCGGCATTCTACCTGAGCGGCGTGTCCGCCAATTATGTCACCGCAAAGGACCTGAACGGCGACGGAGCCATGGATCTCGTCGTGGCCGGCACGAGTGGGTTGGCAGTGTTTCGAGGACTCGGGAACGGAGCTTTCGCCGCGCCTCTCGTCCTTCCGACCGCGCTCTCTCATTTCTGGGTAGGCGTCGCTGACTTCAACGGCGATGGATATCTCGATCTCGTGGCTGATGGCTCACCAGGCGCGTTCTATGCCGGAAACGGGAACGGAGCCTTCGCTGCCCCGGTTTCAACTGTTGCTGTCCCGTCCAACGCCGTTGTGGGAGACTTCAACGCGGACGGGAAGATGGATATCGCCTGTCTGGTGAATACGATCAACCAGGAGCGAATATCGGGACAACAGACTTCCATCATGATCGGCATGGGCGATGGTTCCTTTCTGGATGCGATTCGAACGTTCTTCTCCGGGTCCGGATCCGGCCAGCTCGCAGCGGGGGACTTCAACGGCGATGGTCACACGGACCTTGGAATCTGGCTTGCCGATTCCAGCCGCCTGTACCTGATAACCGATGGCACTTCGATACCCAGGGGTGTGCCGGTCGATCTGAGCGCATCCGTCGGCGCAACCATGACCGCGGCTGATGTAGACGGCAACGGGTCCGCGGACTTCCTGCTGCTGAACAAGTCTGTCGTCACGCTGCTGCGGAACACACACGGGAATCCGCCCCTGCTCGCCCTGGCTGCGCTCGATCGCGCATCGGTTACCGGAGGCGCCCAGGCGCAAGGCGCGGTGACTCTCGGCGGTCCGGCGCCTGACGGCGGTGCGACAGTCGTGCTCGCAAGCGACAATCCGGGAGTGGCGTATCCCGTACTCCCTGCGATTACGATTCCGGCTGGCGCCTCGACGGCGACCTTTTCCGTCTCGTCGTCGGCGGTTTCCAACTCTTCACCCGTAACCATCACGGGCGCGTATAACGGGGTGGTCCAGGGTGTAACTCTGACGGTGGTATCGCCGTATGCATTAACTGGCGTGGGCATCAACCCGGCCCGTCAGTTCGGCGGGTTCACAACTCAGGCCAGTGTGACTCTGAGCGGACCGGCAGACTCGAACGCGACGGTGTACCTGTCCTCGTCGAACCCCGCCGTGGCCTCGGTGCCCGCCACCGTGCAGGTCCCCGCCGGCGCAACCGAAGTACCCTTTCCGGTTGCATGTCAGCCGGTCGCGGCGGATACCCCTGTGGTCATTTCCGCTTCGATGGGCGGCCTCGCATTCAATGCAGGCGTGACCGTCCTCCGTCCTCTGGACAACGTGCACCTCACCAGGGCGGAATACACGCTTCGCTCAGCCCAATTGCGAATCGAAGCGACGAGCACAAACACAACTGCCACTCTGTCCGTTTGGAACGCATCGACGGGGGCCCTGATCGGTACTTTGTCCCCGGCCGGAGGCGGCAAGTACACAGGGACGTTCACAGTCTCATCCGCGGTGCTCTCGGCCACCATCAGGAGCAGCCTCGGCGGAACCGCAACCGGGACGGTATCGCAGAAGTGAAAGGGATCGGCGATTGCTCGGCTGACAAAATCGGTCTCGTCAGCCGGCATGCCGCTCGATTGGCCTCACCTGTATTCCTCGCTGGTTTCCCGCATGCATCGGATATGCCGACCGGCGAGGGTCAGGTTCAGAATCGTTTCGATGGTCTGCCCGTCCACGGTGCTGATGACTTCATCCGCCAGCAAAACCGCCCCGCCGAAAACCCGGTCCTTCGAAACTCC
>DASZUZ010000977.1:0-5403 GCA_035547415.1 Bryobacteraceae bacterium
ACCGCGATCGCGGCTTTTCTCTGTTTTTCGCTGACGGCCTCGCTGCGCGCCGCGGAAGCCCGCGGCGGGTCCGGCCCCACCTTCGCTCGCGATGTCTGGCCCGTTCTCGAGCGCCGCTGCGTTTCGTGCCATCAGCCCGGCGCCGTTGCGCCGATGGCTTTCACCAGCTACTCCGAAGTGCGGCCGTGGGCGCGAGCCATCCGGGAGGCGGTTGCCTCGCGGTCCATGCCGCCCTGGCACGCCGCGCCGGGCAGCGCTCACGCGTTCCGGAACGATCGTGCGTTATCGAAGGCCGAAATCGATACGATTGTCCGCTGGGCGGATGCCGGAAGTCCGGAAGGCGATCAGGCGCCGCCGAAATTCGTCGCGGCATCCGATCACGGCTGGCGTCTCGGCAAGCCCGATCTCGTCCTTCAGGTGCCGGGTCTTCACGTCCCGAAGAGCGGAGTTGTGCCGTATACGTTCCTGATCGTTCCGCTCCATTTCGACCACGATACGTGGGTGCGCGCCGCCGAATTCCGCATCGATCAGCGGCAGCTCGTTCATCACATCAACGCGTTCGTGCGGCCGCCGGATTCCAGCTACCTCGCCGATTTCCCGCGCAACGAAATCTTCGTGCCCACCTTGGCCGACCGGGGAAAGAAACGCGAGGGCGAAGCCGTGTTCGCGCGCCGGCAGTTGCTTCTCGGCTATGAGCCCGGGTACGAGCCCATGCCCTGGCTCGAGAACGGCGCGAAGCTGATCAAAGCCGGTTCGGACATCGTTTTCGAAATGCATTTCAATCCGAACGGGCATGAAGCGACCGACCGTTCGGAACTCGGTCTGTACTTTGCCAAAGCGGCGCCGGCGAAACGAGTGCTTGCCATCGATACGCTGCGCGATCTCGACCTCCGGATTCCGCCGCAATCCTCGAGCTACCTGTCCAACGCCTCGATGACGCTGGGTCAACCCGCGCGACTGCTCTCGATTCAGCCTCACATGCATGTTCGGGGCAAGAGCATGGAAGTCAAAGCCATCTTCCCGGATGGTCGATCCGAGGTTCTGCTCAGCGTCCCGAAATACGATTTCAACTGGCAGACAACCTACGTCCTTCGCGATCCGCTGAATTTACCGGCGGGAACCGTGCTCGAATCGATAGCGGGCTTCGACAACTCGGCGAATAATGCCTTCAACCCCGACCCGAACGCCACGGTGCGATGGGGCGATCAGACTTTCGACGAAATGCACATCGCCTTTCTCGAATTGGTGATCGACGCTTCGGCGGACCCGGAGAGTCTGCTCAAAACGCCGCCGCGAATGGTGGGCCAGCCTCGATAGACCCCGCGAGAGGCTTCGAATGCGATCGTAAACCGCTACGGAGCCGCGTTCGGCGTACGAGACCGTGCCTCCAGGATTACGCCGTCATCTACATTCGCGCCGATAGCGCATACGCCGCGCGAAGAAAAGTATTTTCCAGTACTGATTAGTGTATTATTCTGGCACTTTGTTTGCTTGTTACCTTTCCGATGCAGTTCAAGACACGATGTATGCATTGATGCAGAAGAGGGAGAAAGAGATGAACAGGAAACGGATTTGCGAGGTTGGCCTCATTTTGAGCGGGATCTTCGTGTCCGGTGCTTTCGCACAACTGGGTATCCTCGGAGGATCTGCCGCGACCGCCGCTGGCGCCATCGGAACCGGCGTGACCGGTGCGGGCGGAATCGCATCGCAGGCCACAGCCTCCTTGAATGGCCGACAGGATATTTCGGCTGGTTCAGGCATAGCTCAATCTCGCGATATCGGGCTCGTGATGACGCAAAACGCCTCTCTCGCGAACCGGGTGCAAACGCTGCTTCCCGCCGGCGCGGGTCTGGCTTCCGCCAGTGCCGGGTTCGAAGATACCGCCACCTTTCTTGCCGCGGCGCACCTCGCGCACAACCTCAACATTCCCTGGGAATCGCTCAAAGCGGAGACGACCGGGAAACATCGGCGCTCTTTCGCCAGAGCGATCGCGCAGTTCAGGCCGGATCTGGATTTCGCGTCCATCAGGAACAGCGTGAAACTCGCCGAGCGCGAGGCGGCATGGGACTGCAATCGCGCCGCTTCTTCCGGCGCGCGGGACCGGACGGCCGCTCGCATCGCCGCGAACGGAGACCTTGCCGCGCGTGTGCAGGCGATACTTCCGGCCAGCGTGACAGTCGCGTCCGCCGCCGCCGGATTTGCAAGCGAGCAGGAATTTCTTACCGCGGCGGAACTCTCGAACATGCTGCAGATCGATTTCCCGGATCTCAAGGATCGCCTGATGGCGGGGCAGTCTCTCCGTGAAGCAGCCCGTCAGATGAAGCCGGAGATGAGTTCGGAATCCCTGGATGCGGGGATGAAGACTGCGGCCGTCAGAGGCAGGGACTTGCGTGTCGAGTCCTCCGCCAGCGCGTCTGCTTCCGTGAGAACCGTCAGATAGACAGGGGACGGGCCGCACCTTGCAGGGTGCGCTCGTTCGCTGGCCTGGCGCCGGCAGGGTTGCAACCCTGCCGGTCCGGGTGGCATCCAAAAGTTCAGCGCCACCCTTCAGTACGCTGAGTTAAGAACCGTCAAGGATGCCTTTTGCCAGCCGTCTCGCCATCGCCCTGTTGGTGCTCGTATTGCCGGTATTCGCCGGTTCAGCCCCCGGGATCAGGAACTTCGATCAGGTCGATCTCCACGTATTCCGCGGCGGCCAGCCGACTGAAGAGGGCTTCCAGTACCTCTCAAGGCTCGGCGTGAAGACAGTGGTCGATCTGCGGGAGCCTGGAAATCGTTCGAAGGCGGAAGCGGCTCTGGTGACCGGCGCTGGCATGAAGTACGTGAACGTGCCGATGACCGGGCTTGCGGCTCCGTCCGAATCCGAGATCGCTCGAATTCTCGCGCTTCTGGAAGACACAACCGCGGGACCTGTTTTTGTGCACTGCTGGAGAGGCGCCGACCGGACCGGGGCGGTGATCGCCGCTTACCACATCGATCACGACAAATGGAACAGCGCGCGCGCCCTGGCGGACGCCCGGGCGCACAGCATGAGCTTCTTCCAGATTCCGCGAGAGAACTTTATCAGGAATTTCCGTCCGCGCGCCGGAGCGGATCGATGGGCGAGAGCCGGAGAAGTCCCGGCGGCGCTGACGGCTACCGGGACTACCGGGGTCATTCATTAAGACTTACAGGCGTGATTCGATCGGTTTCCCGGTGAAATCAGGCCACTCTTCTTTTGCGATAGGCAACCGCCGCCATCAGCCCGAGTCCACCGGCAAAAACCGACCACGTCGCGGGTTCCGGTGTAGCTGCGCCTGCGTTGAAGACCACGTTATCGACGCCGTACGCATCTCCCCCGCTTGTGGAGACCACAACTTTGTTCACGTTGCCGGAAAGAGCAAACGTACCCCAGGTTCCGGTTGCCGTGTTGGGATCGGTGATCGTCAGCGTTTTCGAATCGACAAGCGTGCTGTTCAAGTAGCCCGAAACTGTAAAGGTTGTCGTCGTTCCATAACTCAGTCCGAGGTCCAGCGAGACGTTCGATGCCGGGCTGTCAAAGTTGAACGTGGGTGAACAGGTATCACCCTGATTGCAGCCCAGAAACGCGGAGCCGTTTGTGCCGGCCAGCTGCCAGTTGCCGGGGTCTCCGTTCCCCACGCCGCCAACGAGTCCGAAATACGTCCCGGAAATCGTGACTCCGTCTGACGAGCTGTAATACGTCGCGGGGTCGCCGATATTGCCCAGTGAGGCATAAGCGTCATCGAAATTGATCACTGTTGCCGATGCCGAACCAGCAGCCATCGCAAGCAGCGCTACTGAAAATAGTCCTGCGGTAATTTGTTTCATCAACACCTCCGAACCGGATACAATCCGATTTAGTGGCGATGATAACAGAAAAATAAGTGCGGTCCAATACTAACAAAGGTCAAAAGGGAAATAATCTGGCGTCCCGCTTCCAAATGCTTCGCGCACCCGGCCGTACCGCCGCGCCGGGCCGGCCATGGACCTTTCAGCGATACGCTATTTAAACCGATCGGACAGATAATTCAGAACCGCTTCCCGGTCGCCCGGTTTCAGCGGAGCGCCCCAACCCGCCATCTTGTTGATCTCACGGTCCCACTGCGCGCGATTCAGGTGTTGCTGCTGCATCATGTGCTCATCGTGGCAGCCGAGGCAGCCTTCCTGATAACCGGCGGGATGAGCCGCAGTCTGCGGCGCCGCTTCCGGCGGCGGGGCGGAAGGCGCTTCAGCGGAAACCGTCACTTCCATCGGCTGCGCCACGTTCCACAGATAGCCCGATGGATTCCAGGCCTGAGCGAGCGGCTGTTGTTGTCCGGCCCTGTTGGTCGCCCGGGCGATCAGTGTGTGCTTGCCTTCGGCGGCTTTCCAGTCCAGTTGCCACAAACGCCAGCCATAAGTCGTCGCCTGGCCGCCGAGACGCGCCGTCTTCCAGGTCTGGCCGCCATCGGTCGAGATCTCTACCTTACTGACCGGAGAGCTGTTGGACCATGCCGCGCCCTGCACTTTCACGAGCCCGGGTCTGGCCCATCCATCGGGCGTCGCGATCACCGATTTCACGTTGAGATCGGTCACCGGCGTCATTTCGGACGCATCGACGGACGCGCCGGGCGCGACCGGGTGGGTGGGATGGCGATAGGCGGTCTTCATCCAGAAACCATCGAACTCGTGATCCAGAACTTCGATGTGCTGTACCCATTTCACCCACGAATCGCTTGCCCAGCCGGGCGCGATGACGCGCAACGGGAATCCATGCTGAACCGGCAGAGGCTGTCCGTTCATTTCGTAAGCCAGCAGCGTGTCGGGGTGGAGAGCCTTGGCGGTGGTGATGGTGCGCTGAAAATCGGGCATTTTTCCCAGCGGAACGTCGGCGCCGTTGAACAGTACTTCGGTGGCGGAACTCTGAATACCTGCGTGCCGCAGCACGTCCCGCAGGCGAACGCCGGCCCATCGTCCGTTACCGACGGACCCGAACGCCCACTGCGTCCCCGCGACATGCGGCGAATAGAAACGGCGGCCATTGCCCGCGCATTCGAGCACGGCGACCAGTTCCACGCGCGGCAACTTGCGGATGTCCGCCATCGTCAGTGTGGTCGGGCGGTCGACTTTGCCATCGATCTTCAGCGTCCACTCGCTCAGATTTACCTTCGGCGTATAGGTATGGCAGCGGACAAAAAAGCGATCGATCGGCGTAATCCACTCGGTGAACCCGTCGAGCGGCATTTCCAGATCTTCGGGCCGGGGCGAGCGTACGATCATGCGCGACAGGTCGGCCTGATCGGCGGCTTTCAAAATGTGGGGGAGTGTGGCTGCGGTGGCAAAGCTGAACAGTTCGCGGCGGCTGATCTTCATTCGGGGCACCCTGTTAGCGTATCTCAGACGACGAATGCCTCCGGACGTTCG
>DASZUZ010000978.1:0-1774 GCA_035547415.1 Bryobacteraceae bacterium
TCGCCAGCAGGAACGCTCCATTAAGATTGTCCAGCGACTGCTGGCCCACGGTCTGCACGAACGGGAATTGCGGCAGCGTGAACGGCGTCGTAATCCCCGTCTGCTCGAACCAGACCATGCCGTAGCCCGAACGAACGACCCAGGAATTTCCCATGCGGTATGCCAGCCCGACGCGAGGCCCGAAGTCGCAACACTCGAGTTCGCGGGCGGTGTGCGGGAAGTCGAGAACCTGGGTGTTGAGATTGAAGATCGCTCCCTGGTTGTGGACTTCCGTGGACGGGAAGTTGAGCGTGTAGCGCGTTCCGATGTTGAGCGATAAGCGGTCGGAGGCTCGCCACTCATCTCCAATGAAGAACTCGGCGATATGCGCGCGCTCCTGTAAAATCCGGTTCTGAAGATCGATCGAGAACCCATTGACCTGCCCCAGCAGCAACGATGCGGCCGCATTGCCGCTGCCGGTGATTCCGGACTTGTTCGTTCCCGTCGTGTTGAACGTGTACATGCCCGTGGGATTGGGCGGCTGCAGTACATCGAGGGCTTCGCGCCGGATATCGGCGCCGAATTTGATCGTGTGGCGGCCCCGCACGACGGAAAACGTGTCGAGGTATTCGGTCACGGACGTCGTAAATCGGGAATTTGCGCCCGACGGCGCACCGATCTGCTGGTATCCCGCGAGCGCGAACGTGGGCAGCGCCGACGAGAAAGAATTGGCCGGAACGCCGGGGACATCGATTCCTCCTGTGAGCGGGCCCGTGCCATCCGAACTCCGCCGCGTATATCCGAAGCGCGCCTGATTGAGCACGGACGGTGACAGCGTCCAATCGTCATTGCCCGCCACCTGATCCCCGCGCGTGATCGTGTGGCTCGTGACGCCCGACGAAATCGCGCCGCTCCCATCGGGAAGCGGGGTCACCGGATTATCGTCATCCCGGAACCACGAATACCGGCCGAATACGCGGTGCTTCTCGCCGATGTACCGATCGAGACGGCTGTCAACCTGATCCTGGCTGTCCGGCTCGGGGGCAGTGCGAACGTAATTGTTCGCGGCTCCTGGCAGATTGGGCACGGGGTAATGCTGCATCGCCTGTTGCGCAACCGGATCGAACCGGCTCACGGGAATCGTATTGCCCGGAAACTGCTGGCGATCGGACGTCGCCGGATCGTAAATCGGCGTTGCGAAGATGCCCTGCCGTTGCGCGAGTGTGGGCACGGTGCTGAAGCGAGTCAGGCCAGTCAGTTGCCGTGTACCCTGCCAGTCGACGAAAAAGAACGTCTTGTTCTTCCTGATGGGACCACCAAGCGTCAGGCCATACTGATTGCGGCGAAACTGCGGCTTCGGACCGGGCTGCGCAAAATAATTGCGCGCGTTCAGGTCCTCGTTGCGAATGAACTCGAAGACGTCGCCATGCAACTCGTTGCCGCCGGATTTCATGACGACCATCACGGCGCCCCCGTTGGACCGTCCATATTCCGGCGAATAGGCGTTGAGGTCCAGATGAAACTCCGCGATCGCGTCGATCACCGGATAAAAGACAACCTGGCCGGGTTCGGGCTGCAGCGCGGAGATGCCGTCATAGAGGTATTCGTTGGTACGCGGCCGGCTCCCGTTGATGCGCGCGAGCAGGGATCCGCCGCCCGGCAGGGCAACACCCGGCGACAGCGTGAGGAGGGGAATGAAGTTGCGGCCGTCAAGGGGAAGGGTTTCGACCTTCTTCTGCTCAACATTGAATCCGACTTCGCCGGTTGTTGTCTGCAGTAGCGGCGCTGCGGCCGT
>DASZUZ010000979.1:0-2445 GCA_035547415.1 Bryobacteraceae bacterium
CGGAGACGGGATCGAACGACATGGGTGTAAATCTCCGTCGTGGAAAGATCCGCATGGCCCAGCATGGATTGCAGGCTGCGGAGGTCGGCTCCGCCTTCGAGAAGATGAGTGGCGAAGGTGTGCCGTACCACGTGCGGCGACAGATTGTGGAATATGCCGGCTTTTCTGCCGTTCAGTTTGATGGACGCCCAGAACGCCTGGCGCGTCATGGCTCCGCCGCGCGCGGTGACGAACAGATGTGGAGATGTTCGGCCCTTCAGTAACTGCGGGCGGCCCAGTTGGGTATAGTCATTCACCGCCCGGAGCGCGGCTTCATGCACCGGAACGATTCTCTGTTTATTGCCCTTGCCTGTCCCCCGGATCAGCCCTAATCCCAAGTCGAGATTCGACGTTCGAAGCTGGATCAGTTCCGTTACCCGGATGCCAGTGGCATAAAGCAGTTCAAACATGGCCCTGTCGCGGAGACCGCTAGGCTTTGAGACGTCCGGCGCGCCTATCAACTGTTCAATCTGCTCGCGGTTGAGAAACCGGGGGATCGTGCTCCACTGCTTCGGGCTGGTGAGGTGCTCGGTCGGGTCGCCGCTGACAAGCCCTTCAGCGAGCAGAAAATGGAAAAGGCTCCGGACCGCGCTCATATGGCGCGCGATGGAGCGACTGCTTAACTCGTCCTCATACAATGAGTTGACATACCGGATTACAAGTTCTGCCTGAGGAAATTCACCGCCGGTCAACGGTTCGGTGAAAGCACGGAAACCGGCCAAATCGCGACCGTACGCGTCGAGAGAGTTTTGCGACAGACCCTTTTCCATCCGGCAAAACGTCAGGAACGCCCGGATTCCTCGAGAGAGTGGCGACTCGGCTGTTGTCCCCTGTTCCGCCATTCGGGTGATACCCTTTCGAGCAATGATACAATACTTGCGAAAATGTTTAAATCATTCCGGTGGAAGGCAGGTTTCCGACCGGGATTTCGCACGGAACGGATCTGACCCAGGGCTCCCGTGGCCACCACAACAGCAAAGAAAGTCATCATAAGGCGTTTCGACCGCGAAAACCTCGCCGGTTTTGTCAATCCCTTCAGCTATTTACAGCCGCAGTCGGTCGAGTTGCTGAAACCCGACGGGGCGCTCGTCCAAATACCTTACAGCGAGGTCAAGTGCGTCGCTTTCGTGAAGGATTTCGAAGGCGAGATCGAGCCCCGGCGGATTTTTCTGACGCGCCCCAAACTGGAGGGGCTTTGGGTGCGGATGGTGTTCAACGACGGTGAGGTCACGGACGGTATTCTGCCGAACAACCTGCTTTCCTGGGACGTGGCGGGATTTACGGTGACGCCGCCCGAACCCGACGGCAACAACCAGCGCTTATTTGTACCGAAGCAGGCTTTGCGGAGTATTCAGGTACTCGGCGTCGTCGGGAGTCCCTTGCGGGGCAAAAAGAAAAAGGCTGCTCCCGGCCCCGATCAACCCCGCCTCTTCTGAGTTTCGGCCGCAGGCGCCTCCCGACCTGTTTCCGAAATGAGAGACAATGTTCCTGCTGTACCGGGAGGGTTCATGAATCACCGGCTGTCGACCGGCGCTGTCTTCGGCGCCTTACTCGTGACCGCGTTCGTCGTAACGGACGGCGGCGCGCAACCAAACTCGATCAAGAAAATCGCCGACGGAGTGTGGTTCCGTGAAGGCGACATGAAGCAGGGCCACTCGAATAACACGATCATCGAGATGAAAGACTATCTCATCGTGGTGGATGCGAACTTTCCGAGCGGAGCCCGGCTCGCGATGGCGGACGCAAAGAAGCTTTCGCCGAAGCCCGTGCGGTACGTGTTCATCACCCACCATCACGGCGATCATGACTACGGCAGCGCCGTATGGACGTCCGCCGGGGCGACTACTTTTGCATATCGCGGGGTCGCGGAGGAACTCAAGCGTTACGAGCCCGCGAGGTGGCAGGCAGCGGCGAAGACCCGGAAGGATGTCGCCGATCTGAAGCGCGACGCGCCCGAACCGCCGAAACAGACCTTCGATAAATCACCCTACGTCCTCAAAGATTCCACCCGCGAGGTACAGTTTCACTTCTTTGGCTGGGCGCACACGCGCGGCGACGGATTTGCGTGGCTTCCGAAAGAGAAAGTGCTGTGCACCGGTGACGCCGCCACCAACGGGCCATACAACTACACGGCAGATGCGAATATCGGCAACTGGCCCAAGGTCGTGGCGGCGGCGGAAAAGCTCGGACCCCAATACGTGCTGCCGGGCCACGGCGCAGCGGGCGGATTGGAAATTCTGCGGGGGCAGGGGAGCTTCATGATCGAGTTGCGCAAGGCTGCGGAGCAGGCGGCGCGGCAGGGCAAAAAGCTGGAGGATATCGTGACGATGAAAAACGGCAAACCGGCGGCAACGTCGATCAGACTTCCGTCCGGCGTGCAGGGCGGGGTCGGCGATTCGCTGCCAG
>DASZUZ010000980.1:0-7187 GCA_035547415.1 Bryobacteraceae bacterium
GCAGATGGTTCCGGGAACGCCGTCGACGAACGCCTCGAGAGAGTTCAGATCGCAGGCGTCAGGCAGGTTCTCGATGGACAGCGCGGCGCACGCGAGCCGGCCGCTGGCCGGGACTGCCTGCTCGCTGGAAAATGCGTTTGAAATGGCGCGAATGCGGCACAGCGGCGGCTTCTGCCATGTCGTCCACATATATTGGGTATCCACGCCCGTAAGTGAAAGCAGCCGGATGCCATGCTCGCGCGTAAATGCGCGAACCTCCGCGGCGCCGATCCGCACGCCCTCCCAGGTGGTATAAGTGCGCGCCGTCTTCGGCAATCCGTTGATCTGCAACCGCGCGACGCCGCCGGGCTTCAGTACTCGCACCGTCTCGCGCAGATAAGAGAAGACAACGTCAGCGCTCGGAATATGCTGGAAAACCGCGTACGAGTAGACGAAATCGAAATAACTATCGGGAAACAGCGTCAGATCGCTGCCGCTCGCGTGGTGGGCCACCGCGTGCGGAACGCCGCGGAGCTTCTCCCGCGCCCGCGCGATCATTTCGTCGGAAACGTCGATCCCGTGGATCTCGCCGAAGTGGCGGCTCATCGGCCGCATCAGGCGTCCGGGGCCGCAGCCGATTTCAAGGGCTCGCCGTGATGAAATCGAGCCGCCGGGCGGCAGTCGCTTCAGTTCCGATTCCAGCTCGCGCGCCAGATCGGCGGCGGTGGCAAAGAACTCCTCGTCATCCTGATCCCGTCTGCCGAACGCAACGTAGTAATGCGCGTCTTCACGTGCGCGTTCGTTCCACTCGGCGCGCATGCGCTCGTGAACTTCCACGCCCGCTATTCTTGCACACGCTTTTCAGACGACGGTCAGGCGGCAACAATCCCTGACGGTCCCGATTACTGTGGCCGCACCCGCTCCGCAACGATCGTAACTTGCATATCCCGGGCAAGGTCCACGAGCTTGTTTACATCCGGAGCCTGCCGAGTGGCGAAAACCTGCGTCACGCCATTCTCCCGCGCGTAAGCGGCGACTGCCCCGGCCTCATTCGCGCCGTCGACTGCCGCCGCGTCAATGCGCAGGTTGCGGCAGAAGTTCAGGTACGGGTCGACCGCGGCGCGATCTTTGCCGGAGTAAACGGCGGTACACGGCGAGCCGAGATAATCCGCCACGCGCCTGCCGCGGCGGATCAGCATCGCGGTGGAAGGATGCGGCGTCAGCCATAAGAGAATTCGCTCCTGCCGCAAATCGCGCTCGAGCACCGGCTGCGGCATGCGCATCTCTTCGCGCTTTTCTTCGAGTTGATGCGCGGTCTGCCGCAAGGCAAGCTCCCGCAGCGCCGTGAGATTGGATTCCGTAAAGAAGTTTTCGATGGCCTTCCGGGCTTTCTCCGGCGCATAAACGACGCCGCGCTCCAGCCGGTGCAGCAGCGCGCGCGGCGTTACGTCCACCATCACGACTTCGTCCGCTTCCTGCACCACCCAGTCCGGAACCGTCTCACGAACCCGGATGCCCGTGACATGCCACACCTGATCGTTCAGGCTCTCAAGGTGCTGGATGTTCAGACTGGTCAGGACATCGATCCCCGCTTCGAGAATCAGCATCGCATCCTGCCAGCGCTTCAGGCGCTCCGAGCCGGGAACGTTGGTATGGGCAAATTCGTCCACAGCAGCCACTTCCGGATGCCGCGCGATCACCGCGTCCGTATCCATTTCTTCGAATACAGAACCGCGATGCTCGATGACTTTGCGCGGAATCACCTCCAGGCCCTCGATCTTCGCGATCGTATCTTTGCGGCCGTGAGGCTCGAAGTAAGCGATCACGACATCGCGGCCGTGCTGCCGCAGATGCTGAGCCTCGGTCAGCATCTGGTACGTCTTGCCGACGCCGGCCGCATATCCCAGGAAAATTTTGAGCCTGCCTCGTCTGGCGCCCGAACTCATCTATGCCGGCTGGGCGTGCGGAAACAGGCGCACGTCCATCCCTTCAGCCGCTTTGATCAGTCTATCGACCGGGCTGGAGGACCAGAATTTCCAGGACGGTTGCTGCGTGTGCCCGATGAAAACCTGGGTGACGCGCTGCTCCCGCGCAAACTCGAGGATTCTCGCAATGGGATCCGCTCCTTCGAGGACATGAACCTCGGCGCCGAGCTTGCGCGCGTAGTCCAGGTTCTGATGCAGCGTCTCTTCCGCCTCGCGCGAGAGCTCGCCCTGCCTGACGTAGACCGCCAGTAGTTGCCCGTGGAAGCGCAGCATGGCCCGCGCGCCGCTCTCGAGCATGGCTCGGGCGCTGCTGCGAGGCGTGATGCAGACCAGAATGCGCTCCTGGGTCCCCCAGCTTTGCCGGATGCCGTGCGCGTCCATGTACCGCTGGAGTTGTTCCTCCACCACCTGCGCGGCCAGCAGCAGCGCCAGCTCGCGAAGTTCGTTCAACTGATCGGACGACAATCCGACTGAACCTCTGCCGGGTTGCGCCAACTCCCCGGCGGGAACATCGACGATCACCAGTTCATCGGCGGAGTAGATAAACTTCGCCGGCACGGACTGGATCGCCCGCCGTCCGGTGATCCGCTCGACTGCGTCCTGCTGCTCCGCGACGTACTGCAGGTTCAGAGCGCCGACGACATTGATGCCACTCGCGCGAATTCGTTCCACATCCTGCCAGCGGTGCGCATTCGGGCTGCCCGGCGGATTGTCCCGCGCCAGTTCGTCGATGAGACAAACGTACGGGCGGCGTTTCAGGATCGCCTCCACGTCGAGCGACTCACCATGGTCGGCGCGCAATACGGGAATCGTCTCGAACCCCTGGATCAGTTCCGCCAACTCCTCCGAGCCCTTCGTCTGGAGCGCCCCGATCACCACGTCCTGACCCCGCTGGCGACGCCGCAGACCCTCATCGAACATCCGCAGCGATTTGCCGACGCGCGGCGCGTAGCCGAGGAAAATCTTCAGGCGTCCGTGCGTCTCGTCCGCTTCCTGCGCCTGAATCTGGCGGAGGAGTTCTTCGGGGTCCGGCCGGCAGAACTCTTTCGAAGCCATTTATTTCCTGGCCGGAAACTTCTGATCGAGCGCCATGTTCAGCGCCAGAACGTTGACCCGGGGTTCTCCAAGTACGCCAAGCTGGCGGTGAAGAATGCTCGAGGTCACCAGGTCCCGCACGGCATCGGGCGAAGCGCCGCGAGCCTTCGCCACTCGCGCGGACTGCGCCAGTGCATTGGCGGGAGTAATGTCCGGATCGAGTCCGCTGGCCGACGTCGTAATCGCGTCGGATGGGATTGGTCCCGCGTAATCCGGATTATCCTTCCGGAACTGCGCCGCGTCTTTCGTCAGACGATCGGCGAGCGCGGGATTTGTCGGACCTAGGTTTGATCCGCCCGAGTTGGCCGCGTCATAACCGTTTCCCGCAGCCGAGGGCCTCGGATGAAAATACTCCGGTCGTGTGAAGTTCTGCCCGATCAGCTCCGATCCGATCAGGTGTCCGTTGCGCTCGATCAGGCTGCCGTTTGCCTGCCTGTGAAATATTGTCTGCGCAATCCCGGTGACCGCCAGAGGGTACATGATCCCGGTCAGAACCGTGAGTACGATCGTCAACAGAATTGCGGGTTTCAGTTCAGTCAGCATCGTGATCTCCTATGCCCAATGCAGGATTCCGAGCAGCCGGTCGATGATCCAGATCCCCGGAAAAGGGGCGATCACTCCGCCGACGCCGTAGATCAGCAGATTCCGCCGCAGCAGCGCGCCTGCTGAAAGTGCCCGGTACTTCACGCCGCGCAACGCCAGAGGAACCAGCGCGATGATAATCAACGCGTTGAATATGACCGCTGCGAGGATCGCGCTTTCGGGCGTGTGCAGTCGCATCACGTTCAGCCGGTTGAGCGCCGGATAGGTAACCGCGAACATGGCTGGGATGATCGCAAAGTATTTGGCAACGTCGTTGGCGATCGAAAACGTTGTCAGCGCCCCGCGCGTGATCAGTAGTTGCTTTCCGATTGCGACGACCTCGATCAGCTTCGTGGGATTGCTGTCGAGATCCACCATGTTGCCGGCTTCCTTCGCGGCCATCGTTCCTGTATTCATTGCGACGCCCACATCGGCCTGCGCGAGAGCCGGCGCATCGTTGGTGCCGTCGCCCGTCATCGCAACCAGCCGCCCCCCTGCCTGTTCTTTTTTGATCAGCTCCAGCTTGTCGCGAGGCGTAGCTTGCGCGAGGAAGTCGTCCACGCCTGCTTCGGAGGCGATCGCGGCGGCCGTGAGCGGGTTGTCGCCCGTAATCATGACGGTCCGGATACCCATCACGCGCATTTGCGCAAAGCGTTCGCGCATGCCACCTTTCACGATGTCCTTGAGGTGGATGACGCCAAGCGCCTTCGCATCTTTCGATACCACCAGCGGGGTACCGCCGTTGCGCGAGATCGCGTCTGACATATCGGTCACGCGCTGCGGAAACGTCCCGCCGAGATCCTGCACGTGCCGCCTAACCGACTCGGTGGCGCCTTTGCGGATAGTGCGTCCTTCAAAGTTCAGACCGCTCATGCGCGTCTGCGCGGTGAAAGGAATGAATTCCGCTTCGTGCTCGGCGATCTCGCGGCCGCGCAGACCGTATTTCTCTTTGGCCAGCACCACGATACTGCGACCCTCCGGCGTTTCATCCGCGAGGCTGGAAAGCTGCGCCGCGTCCGCCAGTTCGGCTTCGGAAACCCCGTCGGCGGCCAGGAACTCCACGGCCTGCCGGTTGCCCAGAGTGATCGTCCCGGTCTTGTCGAGCAGCAGCGTGTTCACGTCGCCGGCCGCTTCCACGGCCTTCCCGCTCATCGCGAGCACGTTATGCTGCATCACCCGATCCATCCCGGCGATGCCGATCGCGGAGAGCAATCCGCCGATCGTCGTGGGAATGAGGCATACCAGAAGCGAGATCAACACAATGACGCTCGGAACGGAGCCTGCCTTCGCCTGCGCCACGCTGTACTGGGCAAACGGGGCGAGCGTCATGACCGCGAACAGGAAAATCAGCGTGAGTCCGGCGATCATTATGTTCAGCGCAATCTCGTTGGGCGTCTTTTGACGCTGCGCTCCCTCGACCAGCGCGATCATGCGATCGAGGAAGGTCTCGCCGGGATTCGACGTGATCCTGACTTTGATGTGGTCGGACAGAACCCGGGTTCCGCCCGTTACGGCGCTCCGGTCGCCGCCGGACTCGCGAATTACGGGCGCGCTTTCGCCTGTGATGACGGACTCGTCCACACTCGAAATCCCCTCGATCACCTCCCCGTCTCCGGGAATCACGTCATTGGGTTCACAAAGGCAAACATCGCCTTTGCGCAGGGTCGAAGCCGGGACGTGATCCAGAGATCCATTCGGCATAATCTTCTTCGCCATGGCGTCGGTTTTGGTCTTGCGCAGGCTGTCCGCCTGCGCCTTCCCGCGCCCTTCAGCCATCGCTTCCGCGAAGTTCGCGAACAGCACGGTAAACCACAACCACGCAGCGATCTGAAGCTCGAATCCCAAGTCCGCGCCCCCCGAGACAAGCGTCCGGAACATCAGCACGGTAGTCAACACGGCGCCTACTTCGACAACGAACATGACAGGGTTCTTCGCGAGCGTTACGGGGTTCAACTTGACAAACGAGTCGGCGATCGCGCGCTTCACGATCGGCGGGTCGAACAGGGGCCGCGCTCGCTTTCCACGCGATACGCCCAGTGCGGTGGAATCCTCCACCTGAGCAGGGGTCCGGAATTCCACTTCCGGTTCGTGTAGTTGAATCGCCATTTCGATCTCCTTCAAAGAGTCAGGTGTTCGACAACAGGCCCGAGCGAAAGCGCGGGAAAGTATGTCAGGGCGCCCACGATCAGAACCACCCCGACCAGCAGGCCGACGAACAGAGGCCCGTGCGTGGGAAAGGTTCCCGCGGACACCGGAACCTGTCGCTTCGCCGCAAGCGACCCGGCGATGGCGAGCAGGGGCAGCAGCATCAGGAACCGGCCGATCAGCATCGCGAAACCGATCGTCACGTTGTACCAGGGAGTGTTTGCGCCGATGCCCGCAAACGCGCTGCCGTTGTTCCCCGTGCCGCTTGTATAGGCATAAAGAATCTCGGAAAATCCGTGTGCTCCCGGATTATTTGTATTCGCCGCGGCGGGTCCCGGCGGGTTCCAGTAGCTGTTTTTCGCGAAATCGATGATGGAGCTGCCGGCGGCGAAAAACAGAATGCTCGCGGCCAGAACCAGCATCGCGATCATCGCCATCTTCACCTCTTTCTGCTCGATCTTCTTCCCCAGATACTCGGGTGTGCGGCCCACCATCAGACCGGCGATGAAGACGGAAAGAATCGCGAACATCAGCATGCCGTAGAGCCCTGCCCCCACGCCGCCGAATACAACCTCGCCCAACTGAATGTTGAACAGGGGAACCAGACCGCCCAGCGGGGTCATGCTGTCGTGCATGCTGTTTACCGCTCCGCAACTGGCGTCGGTCGTTACCGTCGCGAACAAAGCGGAGTCGGCGATTCCGAAGCGGGTTTCCTTGCCTTCCATGTTGCCGCCCGGCTGAATCCCGGTGTCCGCCAGTTCAATGCCGGTCTTTGCCAGCGTCGAAGTTCCGCGCTGCTCGAAATGATACGCAGTGAGCACGCCGGCGAACCACAGCACCGCCATGGCGGCGAAGAGCGCCCAGCCCTGTCGTGTGTCGCGCACCATTCTGCCGAACGTATACGTCAACGCTCCCGGAATCAGGAAGATCAGAAACACCTGGAAGAAATTCGAAAAGGGCGTCGGGTTTTCGAAGGGATGCGCGGAGTTGGCGTTGAAAAAACCGCCGCCGTTCGTGCCGAGCATCTTGATCGCCTCCTGCGATGCGACCGGTCCCTGCGCGATCACCTGTTTCGCGCCTTCGAGCGTCGTCACCGCAGTGTAGGGATGCAGATTCTGAATGACGCCCTGTGAACACAGGACCAGCGCGGCAAACAATGAGATCGGCAGCAGGATATAAAGCGTTGAACGAACCAGATCCGCCCAGAAGTTTCCGATCGTCTGCGCGGAATGGCGCGCGAAGCCTCGCACCAGCGCGACGGCGATGCTCAGACCCGCCGCGGCAGACACAAAGTTATGGACAGTAAGTCCCGCCATCTGGACGAAGTAACTGAGCGTTGTCTCCGGCACATAGCTTTGCCAGTTCGTGTTGGTGGTGAAACTGACGGAGGTGTTGAACGCA
>DASZUZ010000981.1:0-2362 GCA_035547415.1 Bryobacteraceae bacterium
GTGGCGCAGGATACCGTGCCATCGGCAGAGAGGCGCGTGTCGAAGAAGAGTTGCTTGCCGAGAGCGATTTTCTCGGGCGTCTCGGGATTATCTTTGGGGGTGACGAACTGATACAGGTCCCGGGGAATGCCCAGGGGCAACTTCACGTCGTCGGCGGCGCGCGCCATTCCCGCCAGCGCCAGCATGACAAACAAACACGATCTCACGGGTATCCTCCCTGGCTTTCATTCCGTCAACAAACGGCGTGAAAAAATATTCCAGGGAATTTTTTTGTGCGCGGCGTGTTCTCATCACGGAGGGCTTTACTGCCGCTGGATTTGTCGGAGCGCCTGCTGGCCTGTCACGCGCCGCTGTACCGGTATGCGCGTTCGCTCTGCCGCGACAACGCGGCGGCGGAGGATCTGGTGCAGGAGACGTACCGCCGTGCTCTGGCCGCAAGACGGAAACCGGAGCCACCCACGCTCGAGAACCTCAGGCCGTGGATGTTCACAATCCTGCGTCATATCTGGCAGAACGAGTTGCGGCAAAGGTCGCACGATCCGCTGCATGCATCGGCGACGGCCATCATCGTGCCGCCGGAACCGGAGACGCCGGAGGGCGTTCTCACGCGCAAAATGATCCGCTCGGAAGTGCGGCACGCTCTGGACGCGCTGCCGGAGCCGTATCGTGAAATTGTCGTGCTGCGCGAGATTGAAAGCATGTCCTACAGCGAGATCGCCACGATTGTGCAGTGCCCGGTCGGTACCGTGATGAGCCGCCTCGCGCGGGGACGCGCGCTGCTTCGCCAGTTGCTGGTGAAACTGGATGCCCGCGCCCGGGAGGTCGCCGGATGATTTCGTGTCAGGAAGCCGCCGTCTGGATTCCGCTCTACCTGGACGACGAGCTTGCTCCGAACGAAATCGGAGAATTCGAAGCCCACCTGAAGGACTGCGGCGCCTGCCAGCAGAAATACGAGCAGTTGCGATCGGTCGTGGACAACGTTCGCGCGGCCAGGCCGCTGTACGAGCCTTCCGCCGAGAGCGAGCGGCGCGTGGGGGCGATGGTGCGGGCGCATGCGCATGATGCGACGCGCGCGCGGTTCCTCGCGGCGGGGATCGCGGCGGCGATTCTTTTGGCGGCCCCGCTGGCATACCTGTGGCTGTCGCAGAAGAGGGCGGACAGTTTTTCGGAATTTGCGGCCGGCTCTCACATCCGGTATGCGAATGGAGCGGTGCCTCTCGACGTGCGTTCCGCCGAGCCGGAGGCCGTCTCCCGATGGTTCGCCCCGCGGCTGCCCTTTCATTTCAAGCTTCCGAATTACGTGAACGAGCCGGGCGCGGCGAAACGGTACTCACTCGCGGGCGCGAGGCTGATGCAGTACAGGGATACCGATGTCGCCTATCTCGCCTACACGATGAACCAGCGCCCGATTTCGCTGCTCGTCGCGTCCGCGGACCGGGTTCGTCCGGCCGGCGGACAGACGTTCCGCACCAGCGGCATTGACTTTCATTTTTCCTCCGATCGCGGACTGAGGCTGATCACCTGGATGGATCGCGGGCTCAGTTACGCGCTGGTATCGGACCTGGACGTGACGGGGGCGGAATCCTGCGTGATCTGCCATGGATCTCCGGCCGACCGGCGAAAGATCCAGACGCTGCCGCACTGAACGTTCTTACCAGACGTGAGAGGCGACGACTTCCGGCTGGGCGGGAGTATTTCCGATTACCTTCATGTGCAGCACGACTTGGACGTTCTTGTCTTCCCAGCCTGCGGGCAGATGATTCAGAATCGCGCCGAGTTGATCCGGATCCGCGAGGAGGCGTCCCGCCGCTTCCGTCCCGAACTGCTTGATTCCCGCCGAGATGATGAGCAGTCCGCCGGTGGGCGAGTTCCGGATCCGGCAGATCAGACTGTAATCTTCCGGCGTCGAGCCGTCGTCATGAGAGGGGATGGACCATAGCCGCGGCGATCCGGCGGCGGTGTCCTTGATGATCGGGTCGTGTTCCGGAGTCCACGCAAACTGATACCGCCAGTTCTGCCCCAGTTCCATTGTCCAGTGATTGCTGAGCGAGCCGATCAGATACGCCTGCGACTGCATCAGATCGGCGAACGGGATGCTGCTGGCCAGCAACAGCCGGACTTTATGCGATTTTCCGGCCAGCATCTGGGCGACTTCATTCGCTGCCACCATGTCGCCGAAGCCGACGAATTGGTTCAGCACCGGAACGATGTCGGACCCGTCCAGGTCCTTTGGAGGCAGTTCGAGCTTGCGCTGGATGGGGAAGGGCGTGGGTGGTAAACGCTTCGCGTTGAGCAACGAGGCCCGGCGAGAAGGCTGATAAACGATGGGATGACCGACCCCGATGAGCAGCGGGCTGGACGA
>DASZUZ010000982.1:0-5940 GCA_035547415.1 Bryobacteraceae bacterium
TACCGCTCTCCACATCGCCGCGCAACTGGGTGACGTGAACCTCGCGAAGAAACTGATCGCGAAGGGCGCGGACGTTAACGCGAAGACGAACCAGACACCGGCGGCCCGCGGCCGGGGAATCGCAGCCTTCTTCCGAGGCCCATCCGGCGAGCAGACGCCGTTGATGCTGGCGGCGCGAGCTGATCATCCCGAGATCATGCATGCTCTGATCGACGCGCACGCCGATCCCAAACTGCGGGCTCAGGACGGCAGCACTCTGCTGATGGCCGCAGCCAACAGCGGTCATGTCGACGTGGTCCAGTATGCGTACGAACTCGATCCCGACTCGATCAAGGCCGTAACGGAGACGAAAGGCGCCGTGATGCATGCCGCCGTGACGGGGTCGATGCAGGTGTCGACGCAGCCGGAGATCTGCAAAGTGGTTCAGTTCCTCGCTGATAAAGGCGCCGAACTCGATCCTGTCGACGTCAACGGCCGCACGCCGATCATCATTGCAGACGTTCTCCCGATTGACATGGCTGTCGATCTCCTCACCAAACTGATCCGCGCCACGGGCGCGGAACCGCACACCAAGACCAAACGTTGAAATGTCGGGCGGGGCTTCGGCCTCGCCACCGGCCTTCCTGCCCGCGCAAACCGTCGTGGCGGGAGGACCGCCGCTCAATTGGTAAAATGAAGTTTCCCTCCCACTTTGAGCCAGCGGCCCACTCCCGAAGAAATCGTTGTCCGAGGCGCGCGTCTTCATAATCTGAAGAACCTCACGCTGTCGATCCCCCACAACAAGCTCACGGTCATCACCGGCGTATCGGGCTCCGGAAAATCCTCTCTGGCGTTCGATACGATCTACGCGGAGGGCCAGCGGCGTTACGTCGAATCGCTCTCCGCCTACGCACGGCAGTTCCTTGAACGTATGGAAAAGCCGGCCGTCGACGAAATCGACGGCATTGCGCCTGGCATTGCAATTCGTCAGAAGAACACCACCCGCAATCCCCGCTCAACCGTTGCGACTTCCACCGAAATCTACGACTTCATGCGCCTTCTATGGGCGCGTGCGGGCCGGACGTTTTGCCCCGTGTGCGGGCGGCGGGTTCAGAAAGACACCGTTGACCACGTCGCACAGGAGATGCTCGCGCAGCCGGCGGGAACCCGATATTACGTTCTGTTTCCGGTGAAACACGAGCCCGCCCAGGTTCCGAAAGATCGTCTGGCCGAACTGCGCGCCCGCGGCTTTAACCGGCTCTGGCAGGACGGCAGAGTTTTCGAATTCTCGACTCCCGAATCACTGCTGGATATTGACTGGACGAAACCCGTCTCGATTCTTGCCGACCGTCTCGCGATCGCGCCCGACGCCCGGCAGCGCATCGTCGATACCGTCGAAGCGTGCTACCGCGAGGCCGGTGAGGCTGTCTTCGAAGACGCCACAACGGGTGAACGCCGGCTCTTCAGTGAGCGCTTTGTCTGCAAATACGACGGCATTGAGTTTCGCGAACCGGAACCCACTCTCTTCAGCTTCAACAGTCCTGCCGGTGCCTGCCCGCGCTGCCAGGGTTTCGGAAACACCATCGACTTCTCGCTGGATCTGATCGTCCCCAATCGCGGCCTCTCGCTTAATCAGGGCGCTGTGGAGCCGTGGACAAAGCCGAAAGGCCAGGAATGGATGGATGACTTCCGGAAGCAGGTCAACGGGCGTGTCCGCTTCGACGTTCCATTCTGCGATCTGACGGAAGACGAGCAGAAGCTGGTATTGGAGGGTGGGCGCAAAGTCGATGGCGTCCGGCAGTTCTTTAACTTCCTCGAGACGAAAAAATACAAGCTGCACGTGCGTGTTTTTCTCAGCCGTTATCGCGGCTATGCGCGCTGTCCCGATTGCGCCGGCTCGCGTCTCCGCAAGGAAGCTCTTTACGTTCAGGTTGGCGGAAAGACGATTGCCCAGGCTGTTCGCATGAATATCGCCGAGGCATACCGCTTCTTCGATCAGCTCGAATTGTCGCCCGAAGAGACCGGTATCGCCGGGAAAATCCTCGTCGAAATCCAGCAGCGGCTCAAGTTTCTGAACGACGTTGGCCTCGAATATCTCACGCTCGACCGTCTGTCATCTACGCTGTCCGGCGGCGAGGCGCAGCGCATTCAGCTTGCGACCTGCCTCGGTTCGCGGCTGGTCGGCGCCTGCTATGTTCTGGACGAGCCGTCGATCGGATTGCACAGCCGCGATACCGCGCGCCTGCTGCGAATTCTTGCCGAACTGCGGGATATCGGCAATACGATCATCGTCGTCGAGCATGATCCGGACATCATGCGGGCGGCCGATCACGTGATCGATCTCGGACCCGGTGCGGGCGAGTACGGCGGCAATATCATCTTCGAAGGCAACTTCCCGGCGCTGATGGCGGACCGTGATGCCTCGCTGACTGCGAAGTACCTGCGGAACGAGTTGCAGGTCGCCCGGCGGAAGCACCGCCGGCTCGTCGACCCGAAAAACGCTGTCCGGTTTTACGGCGCTCATGTCCACAACCTCAAAGGTGTGGACGTCGCGATCCCGTTGGGCGTGCTCACGGTGATCACCGGCGTGTCGGGTTCTGGTAAGTCGACGCTGGTTCACGACGTGATTTACCGCTCGCTCGAAGCCAGGCTCCAGGCGGGCGCGGCTTCGCGATCGGAAGAGGACGAGATCTCCGAATCGAGCGAGTCGCTGCGGATGACCTGTGCCCGGATGGAAAGCGCGGAGAAGATCAAAGACGTTGTGATGATCGACCAGACGCCCATCGGCCGGACACCCCGTTCCAATCCTGTTACCTATATCAAGGCCTTCGATGTGATCCGCGGTCTCTTTGCCGCAACGCGCGATGCGGAGAAGCGAGGTTATACCGCCGGCCACTTCTCGTTTAATGTTCCCGGTGGCCGCTGCGAAACGTGCCAGGGCGACGGGACCGTCACGGTCGAAATGCAGTTCCTTGCCGACGTTGAACTGGTCTGCGATGAATGCAAGGGGACGCGCTTTAAAACCGCGATCCTTGACATCCGGTACAAAGGCCTGAACATTCATGAGGTCCTGCAACTCACCGTGCGCGAAGCGATCGGCTTCTTTCATGACACGCCGCGCCTCGTCTCAAGGTTGAAACTGCTGGATGAAGTGGGACTCGGTTACCTTCGCCTCGGCCAGTCGGCGACCACGCTCTCCGGCGGGGAAGCGCAACGCGTCAAGCTCGCCGCTCATCTCGCGCAGGCTACCAACGAAGGCACTCTGTTCATCTGCGACGAGCCGACCACCGGACTTCACTTCGACGACATCACGAAGCTGCTTGCCGCCTTCGAACGGCTGATCGATAACGGGGGTTCGTTGCTGGTCATCGAGCACAATCTCGACGTCATCAAAGCGGCCGACTGGATCATCGACATGGGACCCGAGGGCGGGGAAGCGGGCGGGCGCGTGGTTTCGGAAGGGACGCCGGAACAAATTGCCGAGATCGAAGACTCCCACACCGGGAGATTTCTCCGGCAGGAAATTACTCCACCCGAAATTCGGCTCTCTCCGCCACCGTCTGTTTCCCGACCGCGTCGCGCGCGGTGACCGTAATGGCGTACGTCCCGGGCGCCGTATTTGGCTGGAGACTCAGACTGAATATCCCCGGCACCCACGGCTGCGGATAAAACGCCTGGCTCCTCTCGACCGCTGCATTCTCCTGCGCGAAAAGTTGTTTGCCCGCGGCATTTGAGACGGCCACATCGTACGTGACGTCAATGGCGTTCTGAGGGGCATACTTGTAGCCCGTAATGTCGAATCGGACCCAGACCGCCTCGCCAGGACGGTAAGCTGCGATTTTCAGTGGCGCTTCGTCGTCCTGCCCGCGATAAAAAGCGATCTTCCGGATGATGAGTTGCTGGCTGGGCGGCACATCCGCGCCTTCCACTTCGAACGACGACTCGCCGGACGCCTTCTGCCGGGTTTGCATATCCAGCGCGTCGAACCGGATCCTGTACGTTCCCGGAGGCGCAATCGCGGGCAGTTGGAACTGCGACCGGAACCTGGGCTTCCAGTCCTTATCCTCCTCGCGGAGCGACGTCGCGATCGCCACCTCATCCGGCGGCGCTACGGGCGTGCCGCGAGGATCGAAAACCTGCGCGTGACCCGTCAGTTGTACTTTGCCGCTCTCGGATGTTCTGAAGTTCGCCGCTTCGAAACGAAAGAAGATTGTTTCGCCCGGAACCAGCTTCTGCCCAGTGGGTAGCGCTGGACCGTCTTCGAATTGCGAAACCACTGGCTCGGTGACCTGCAGTGGTCCCGCGAAGAGGAAACCGGACAGGATCAGCAGCCAGTACACGATTCGATTCTACGAAAAAGCAAAGATGCCGGAATGCTACTTTTTCCTGGCGGGCTGCGCCGGCGGCCCGGGGACAGCGTCGGGCGGCGCGACCGGCAGACCGCCGTACGTTCCTCCCGTGTCCTGATGCATCTGCTCGTGCGCGAAGCTGAGCGGCAAATCCACGAATACGTCGCTCTCGTCGGTATCGTCCGTCAGCCGCAGCTTGAAGTGACTCGCGGGCGCATCGAAGACAATATTTCCCTGCTCGGTCTGGCCGGGCCCCACTCTCCTCGCCACGCCCAGCCAGTGCGGTACCCCGGTACCGTCCGTCAACTCTTCGTACGCCTGACCGGCATCGTCGAGGAGTGTCATCCCCGGAATGACGGCCTCCGTATTGCCGCCGTTGAAAACGGAAATCTGAACGACATAAAACCGGTTCTGCGGCAGCCGCGGATTATTCGGATCGTCGCCCAGCTTGGTATGCAGGTCCGTATCGACGACCGTATAGGTCAGGTGCCCTACCTCTGCCTTGTCGCCTGCCGCGTAGGTCGCCGACTTGCGGACGTTGGAATTGGATGAACATCCGGTCAGCGCGAACAGCGAAACCAGTGCAACGCAGAAGCAGTGTCGCATAAAGAACAATTGAATATTTTCCCACATGGGGTTGTACGAAGCTCTCTTGGGTACGAAGCGTTTACCGGAGCTGAACGGGAGACTCAAGCCGGAAATCCAGCCGGGCCTGCCGCTGGAGATGAACGCTGGCGTGGGCCGGGCCGAGGGCGGCGTTTTCGCTGAACGAGAGCGTGGCCGGATCTTTCTGCCCGTTGCTCAACGTGTACTGCGTTCCCTGAATATTGACCGCATACAAGCCCAGAACGAGTTCGGAAATGCTTCCTGTGCGCCCCGAATTGCGAATGATCATCACAACGCTGGATTGTGCCGGGATGGCGAGCTTGCCATCGACGCCGTGAACATCCGTCTCGACGAGGCCGGGCACAAACTGGCCCGATGATGCATTCATCGAATCGATCACGTTTCCCGTTTCCACGCTGATCACAGTTCCGGCTCCGAGACTGTGAGATTCGATTTTCCGGGTTGGTTGCTGCGTTTGCGCGGCCGGTTCGGACAAGGGTGCGGCTGAAGCGTCGGCTCCGTCGGGAGCAGTGGAAAGGGACTTCTTTCCGCAGCCTGCGGCGGAAAGCGCCAGAAATGAAATGACCAGTACTTTCTTGGGGGCCAAGTTAGAGTATTGCAGAATTGCAACGGGAAAGGCGCTGCGGAAGGATCCTGCCGTACGTTTATTTCCGATGCTCCTGCATCATGTGTTCGTATTTTCGCTTCTGCTCGTCGTTGAGAATCTGGACGATACGGCTATTGCCGTCGGCAAGCAGATTGTCGTAGTAGTGGGAGAAGTCGTCGAGAATTGATGTCAGCTTGCGCGTCTGTTCGTCGCTCAGATTGAGTTCTTCCTTCCATTCCCGGACAGACATCGACATGCCAGCGGCTGCGGGTGGCGCGCCATGGGACCCGTGATGGATCCAGTAACTCATAATCACGGCTCCTCCCACCGCCCCGCAGAGAAAGACCAGTAACAGAGAAACGATCGCGACTCGTTCAGCCGGGCGTGGCAGCGTGCTTG
>DASZUZ010000983.1:0-6209 GCA_035547415.1 Bryobacteraceae bacterium
GAAAACGATTCGTGAGGCTCTGGATACTTCGACCTCCAGCGACGCGCACTGATCGCCAGGGATCGCGTTCAGCTTCTGAACCTGCCAAATCGCAGGGCCAGCGCGGGGAGCACCAGCAGATTCAGGATCGTCGAGGTTCCCAGCCCCCCCAAAATAACGAGAGCCATAGGACCTTCGATTTCGCGCCCCGCACCCCGGCCGATCGCAAGCGGCAGAAGGCCGAGAGCCGTAACGATCGCCGTCATGAGGACAGGCGTCAGCCGTTCCGACGCGCCGCGAATCGCGGCCGACAGTCCCCAGGTCTCCCCTTCCTGCTGGACGAGGTGTTCGAAGTGGGAAATCATCATGATCGAATTCCGCATGGTGATTCCAAACAAGGTCACGAATCCGACCAGCGAGCCGACCGAGAGATTGTTGCCTGTCAGCATAACCGCAACGACGCCGCCTACCAGCGCGAACGGCAGATTGGCGAGCACCAGCAGCATATTCCGGACACTGGCAAAAACGATGGAGAGCAACATCAGAATGCCCGCGCCCGCGACGACGGAATAAACCAGGATTTCCCGCTGCGCCGCCTCCCGCGCCTGCGAGGCGCCACCGATCGTGATGTAACTCGCCGCAGGCAGTTTGATCCTTTCACCGATCGAGCGCCGCACATCGGCTACGAATGACGCCAGGTCGCGGCCACTCACATCACAGCCGACGGTCTGCCGCCGCCGCGTACCGGTATGAGGGATGTTGTAGCGGCCCGAACTGAGTTCGATATCGGCCAGTTCACGCAGGGGCACTCGCACTCCATCGGCATTCTGGAACAGCAGATCGCCGATCCGGCCGGTATCGGCGCGCGACCCTTCGTCCAGAATTACGTCCACGCCGAAGACTCGCTCCTTCTCGTAGATTTCGCCCACCTGAGCGCCCTGATACGCCGCCTGAATTTCCTCGAGCATCACGCCGGGCTGAAACCCGAACTGCCGGAGACGGTCAGGACGAAGCCGGACAGTCAACTGTGGCGTACCTGGAGGCGATTCGACCCGCACATCGGTCGCGCCTTTCACGCTATTCAGCACACGCGCGATTTCCGCCGCTTTCTGGTCGAGAAGGTCCAGATCGTCGCCGAAGACGTTCACAACAACCTGAGCCGTGCTGCCGGCGATGATTTCGTCCATGCGTTCCGCCAGAAAGGGATTGATGGAGACTGAGGGACCAGGCACATTGGCGACGGCCTCCCGCAGTTCCTCTTCGGTCTTTTCCGGATCTTCCGACGAACCTGGCTTCAGATCGATGTGAATTTCGCTCGAGTGAACGCCTTCGGTATCATCGCCCGCCTCCGCGCGGCCAATCTGCTGGGATACCAGACGAACCCCGGGGTTCCGGAGCAGTTCGCGAGTGACGATCTTCCCCACACGGACCGTCTCTTTCAGGGAACTTCCCGGGAGGAGATTCATATGGACAATGAAGTGGCCTTCGCGCAACTCCGGCAGGAATTCTCCGCCCATGAACGGCACCACAGCGGCAGCCGCCAGACACACCAGGACGCTCGCGGCAATGATGAGGCCGGTATGTCCGGCAAGTTGCCCGACCAGTTTGCCATAGCCGTGCTTGAGCCGAACGACGAACTCCGGCTCGCTCACCCGATCGAGCGCCCCCGGCAGCATGGCGTAACACATGGCGGGCGTGAGCGTCAACGCGACAAGGAGGGATGCCAGGATCGCGAGGATATAACTCCATGCCAGCGGCGCGAACAGTCGCCCCTGAACGCCGGAGAGACGCAGCACGGGCAGGAACACGAGCGCGACCACGAATGTCGCGTAAACGACGGCGCTCCGCACTTCAACCGAGGCATCGCGCACGATGCGAAACACGTCGGCCGCGCCGAGCGGCTTCGGCGCTTCCCGTAGCCGGCGGAAGATATTCTCCGCATCGATGATCGCGTCATCCACCACTTCGCCAATCGCGATCGCCAGACCGCCCAGGGTCAGCGTATTCAGACTGACGCCCCACCGGTCCAGCAGGATTACGGCAATAAATAACGAGAGCGGAATCGCGGTCAGCGAGATGACCGCGACACGCATGTTGAACAGGAAGAGAAACAGGACAATCCCCACCAGCGCGGCGCCCACGAGCAGCGAATATCCGATGTTCCGGATCGCTTCGTTGATGAAGTTCGCCGGCCGGAACAGATCGGGATAAAGCCGGATCTTCTGAGCGGAAATCGCCGGCTTCAGCTCATCGAGCGCCTGCTCAATGGCGCGGGTCACCTCGACGGTATTCGCTCCATATTGCCCGCTGATGTGAATCATGATGCCGGGCTGGCCCATGATTGTGGCGTCGCCGATCTTCGGTTCCGCGCCATTGGTCACGAACGCAACGTCCTTCATGCGAACGCTACGCCCGTTCTTCGAAGAAAGGACGACTTCGCCCAGTTCCGCGGGCGTCAGGGACTGTCCCTGCGTCTGCAGCACGATGCGCTGCGCATCCGTCTCCAGAAAACCGGCGCCGCGCACGGCGGTGGCGTTGCGGGCGGCCGCTACCACATCACTCATCGAAAGCCCGAAGGCAGCAAGGCGATCGGGATGAAGCTGGATTTGGAGCTGCCGGATTTCGCCGCCAAAGATCGCGACCCGCGCCACTCCGGGAACGCCGAGGAGTCGCGGGCGCATTGTCCAGTCGGCGAAGGTGCGCAGTTCCATGGGAGTGCGAGTATCGGAAGTCAGGCCGACGATGAGCGTCAGGCTGGTGGCGCCAACCAGCGGCGCCAGCGCTGGCCGCCGGACGCCGAGCGGCATCTGGTCCGCCGCTTCGGACATGCGTTCGCTGACCATCTGGCGCGCGCGGTAAACATCCACGCTGTCTTCAAACGTCGCCACCACTACTGAAAGTCCCTGAATGGAATTCGACCGGATGGCGGTGAGATTCGGCGTACCGTTCAGCGCGGATTCAATAGGCCGCGTTACCAGGCTCTCCACGTCCAGTGACGAGAGTCCCGGCGCTTCAGTCTGAACCGTGACCTGCGGCGGCGCAAATTCCGGATAGACATCGAACTTTGCGTTGCGAATCGTGTAATATCCGTAGGCCGCGACGAGGCACGCGAGCGCGATCACCACACCCCGAAAGCGGATCGACAGTTCGACTAATTTCGCGAGCATGGGCGACTAATTCGTATCCGCCTCATTCCGCGATTTGTACTCCTCGGATAACAAAGACTGCGCGCCCACAACGACGATGCGCTCACCCGGATCGAAGCCGCGCGCCACCAGAAATCCGTTCTGCGCGGGCATATCGGTCGGAACAGGCCGACGGGAGAAGCGATCATCCTTCGTCTGCACGTAAACCCATAAGCGGCCGTCCTGTTGTACGACCGCGGACCTGGGGATGAAGACTCCACCGCCCGCCGCTCCCGGGAGTTCGAAACGAGCCGTAACGGCAAGACCGGGTCTGATGCCGGGGATCGTTCCGGTGAGCCGGTAAAGGAGAGAAAGTCCCTGCATGTGTGTGTCGGCGGCGGCCGCGACTCCGACGCGCCCAGCTATCAGCGGCGCCCGATCTTCGAAGCCAACCGGCGTAATCCGGACCGATCGTTCATTTGCCGGAACGCGCTCGCCCGCAGGCAGATCGATCCTGACGAGCAACCGGTCGAAATGCGCCAGGCGCATGACGGGCGATCCCTGCTCAATGGATTCACCGGGCTGCGCCAGGATTTCCGCAACCTCGCCGCCGCGCTGCGCGATGACGGCAGCGCCCGCCGGTGAACCAAGCGCTTTCTCCAGAACTTCCGCCGACGCTCGAGCCGCGGCCTCATGCGCTTTCTCGGCGGCCAGTTTCGCCGCCGCTTCCTGAACAACCTTGTCCGAGACGTTTTTGTTATCTGCGTTGAGGGCGACCGCGCGATCATATGCCGTCCGGGCCGCGGCGACGGCCGCCAGGCTCGCGCTCAGATCCGCTTTGGCCGTCGCGAGTTGAGTGTTCAGTCCGATCCGATCGGTGACGGCAAGACGCGGCTCGATCCGACCGAATTCGGTTCCCGCCGCGATCGATTGTCCGAGCGCGGGCCAATCGCGACCTTCCGTCGCCCGAAGCGTACCTGCGTACGGCGCCCGCACGACAAACGATTCGTTCGGATCTTCCTGCAGTTGGCCGTAGGCAACCAGTTCCGGACGCACGGCTCTCGCGTCCAGCGTCTCCACTTTCAACGCAGCCCGAACCTGCGCCTCTTTGCCCAGCGTGACTCCAGGAGAATCGTCCGCGGGCTCGGACTGCTTCGCTTCAGCTTCCGGCTTCCGCGCATCGTCACTGTCTTTGTCTCTGCAACCTGCGAGCAACACCACGAGGCACGCAAACACCGCGAGGAGCTTCAATGCTTCGCCCCCGCGACCAGCGGAGCCTCAACGGCATCCTGCAGCGCGCCAAACGCTGTCTGCGCTCTTTGCAGAGCGTCGAGCGAGGCCTGCGCGGCCATCAGCGAAAAAAGCCGGGCCTGGGTGAGCTCGAGCCGGTCGCTCCCGCCCGCCTGAAAAGCCGCGCGCACAGCGGTCTCTCTCTGGCGCTGTATTCGAGCCAGCGAGTCCTTCGCGCTCATCCATTCACTGACGGCCGATGCATATTGCCGGCGAGCCAGCTCGGTATTGCCAATCGCCTTCGCCTGCACAGCACGGAATTGCGCCGCCACCTGGCTGCGCTCCGCTTCCGCTTCCGCGATGGGCCCCTGATGGCGATGGAACACGGGCAATGAATCGATCACTGATCCCAGCGTATACGCTGGAAATCCTTCCTGAAAAGAATAAGCGGGATTGAGCGATATGTTCGGATATTGATTGGCCAGTTCGAGGCGAAGCCTCGCGTCCGCGGCTTCGTATTCAGCCAGCGAGCGGCGCACGTCGGAGCGATGGAGAAGCCCGGCCTGTTGCACGCTCAAAAGAGAGAGCGAATCCGGCGCAGCGGGATTTTCAAAAGAACTACAATCGATGGACTGGCCTTCGAGCGCGGCAGCCGGCAATCCGAGAATGACGGCCAGCGCGGCAAGAGACCGATTCGCTTCGCCCTCCGCGTTACGAAGACTCACATCCACCAAAGCCTGCTCCGCACGCGCCGCCGCAAATTCCGGATTCGCCGTTTCGCCCCGCAACACACGCTTTTCGAGGATGGCGGCGATCTCCGTCCGAAGAGCTTTCTCCGATTGCAGGAGCTTGAGACGTTGGGCCGCCGCCCAGTAAGCAACGAGCGCCGTCCGCACGCTGCTGCGAACCTGCCACTCCGTTTCATGAACAGCCTCTCCCGCCGCTTCCGCAGCCTTTTGCGCTGCAAGAATGCGAAAACCGCGCTTGCCGGCAGTCTCGATGGTAAATGCGGGCGAGACCGAATAGGTCGAGAGAGAGTCGGGCGTCCGATTGTAGCCGCCCTCGCCGCTGAATGACGGATTGACCCTTTGACGGGCGGTGATCACCGCGGCCTCTGTCGCCGCAGCTTTCGCTCGCGCAACCGCGAGATCAGAGTTATACCGGAGCGCCAGGGCGGTCAGCGTATCAGGGTTGAGGCTCACGCCGCCAATGGTACGGTTGCGGAACTGCGTCTCTGACTGCGCGGGATTCAGCGCGCGGGGTTGATACTTCGCACAACTCCCCGGAAACCCGCACGCAAGAACGATGCCCGCAATAAACTCTCGCCTCACGGAAACAAGTATATGGCGCGATGTTATTTAGCCCTGCTCATCGCCCGTCGCCTCGACAAACTTTTCGACGTGCACCCGGTAAACGGCCGATTTTCCGTGCCGGTCACTGACAAAAAAGATACTCTGGCTGTCCGGAGAGAAGACAGGGCAGACCATCCGCGGATCGGAGGCGTGGTGTTCGCAAAGGGTCAGTTCCCGCCGCGTGACCCGCAGAAGAATCAACACGTAAGCCGACGCTTTGCTGCGGCTGGCGCCCGTGAATACCGACGCGTCACCGTTCGGCGCCACGGAGGCGAACTGACTGGTCCGCGCGATTTGCTTATCGGTGTTGTCCTCGGGCGTCAGTTCGCGAAGGGTGATTAACTGCTTCGGGTCGTCGGGGATGTGCAGATAGAGCAACGTGCGGCCCGAGGGAGCCCAGATGGTCCTCCCCGTCTGGCCTGACGCTATTCTGAGCTGGCGCTTCGCGGAACCGTCGTTATTCACAAGCCAGATCGCACCGGCTGACTGATACGCGATTTGCGCATGGCGCGGTCTGGCCATA
>DASZUZ010000984.1:0-4864 GCA_035547415.1 Bryobacteraceae bacterium
CATGGCCACGCCGCCGCTGGCGAATGTTTGCAGGACGGTCGAGGTGGACCTGGAACCTCGGCGTAGCCCGGGGGCATCCGACCACACCGTCATCTGGACCGGAGATATGAACGTCGCTCCGGAGCCGATCGACGTCTATCATCCCGACCGTAGAGTGAACGAAGTCGACTTCCACATCGACGCCCGCAAGGCCTGGGCGGACGCTTCTGCCTGGGGTTTTGTCGACGTGTTCCGAAAGCTCCATCCGGATCGCGTCCAATACACGTACTGGGATTACTTCCGAAACGCTTTCGGGAACAACTTCGGCTGGCGCATCGACCACATCATGGCCACGCCGCCGCTGGCGAATGTTTGCAGGACGGTCGAGGTGGACCTGGAACCTCGGCGTAGCCCGGGGGCATCCGACCACACCGTCATCTGGGCTGAGTTTGACTGGCCAGACGCCAACCCGCAAGGGGCATGACACAAGCGGGTCCCGCACCTTTGACCCCGAGCCGCGGGCGCAGTATTCTTGACTCCGGCGCATCGCTGCGGCGCCGCGCGATGAAGGAGGGACTTCCGCAATGCAACCAGCTCACTCGCGGGAGGAGGCATGGCCGGCCCTGCCGCTCGAATCCTGGAGCGATACCTGCGCGACCCTGCATATGTGGGTGCAGATCGTCGGCAAGATTCGACTCACTCTGAGTCCGTGGATCAATCACTCCTGGAGCACTACGCTTTACGTCACGGCGTGCGGACTCACCACCACGCCGATTCCGCATGGCGACCGCACGTTCCAGATCGACTTCGACTTCCTTACCCACATGCTGGCCATCCAGGCCAGCGATGGACGGGCCGGACGTCTTCCACTGGAGCCTCAATCCGTAGCGGCGTTCTACCGGCGGCTGATGGACGAGATGGAAAGGCTCGACCTCCACGTCAACATCCATAAAATGCCGAACGAGGTTTCCGATCCGATCCGGTTCGATCGGGACGAGTCTCACCGGGCATACGACCGGGAGCATGCAACCCGGTTCTGGCGAATTCTCGTGCAGGCCGATCGCGTGCTGAAAGAGTTTCGCTCGCGGTTTATTGGAAAGTGCAGTCCGGTGCACTTATTCTGGGGAGCCCTCGACCTTGCCGTCACGAGGTTTTCGGGGAGAAGAGCGCCCCAGCACCCGGGCGGCATTCCGCATCTGCCGGACCGGGTGACGCGGGAGGCGTACTCGCATGAGGTGAGCAGTTGCGGCTTCTGGCCCGGTGGCGGCGCGATAACTTATCCGGCCTTCTATTCCTACGCTTATCCGGAGCCGGCGGGATTCTCTGCCGCGCCGCTCAGGCCCGACAGCGCGTTCTACAGCGCCGAACTCGGCGAATTCATCCTGCCGTATGACGCTGTACGGCAGTCCTCATCCCCGGATCGGACGCTTCTGGAGTTCCTGCAGAGCACGTACGAAGCCGCGGCGAATCTCGCCGGCTGGGATCGCGCATCGCTGGAGCGAGAGTACGATCCCCGAAGCGGGTGAACGGCGCACACTGCACGCAGTCAGGCGATATTCAGGTAAGTTCGATAGGTCTCTTCACCGATCGATGTGAATGGCCGGAACGACATATCGCCTGAAGAAGTCCTCACACGCCAGACAACGCCGTCGGGCAGTCGCTCGGCCGCGAGCAGTTGCTGGCGTGAGACGGAGGTTGGCGTCGTCCCAACGGCGAACAAAACCAGCGGCCCTCGCATCAAGGCAGCCACATTCGGATGATCCGGATCGATCGGTTCGAGCCGCGTCCGCAAGCCGAACTCGAGTTGAACGCGATCGCCGTCGAGCCATCTGCGCTGCAGGCTGGCAAAGCCGTTCCGGATCGGCGCCGAAATCCGTTTCCCGTTGACGGAGATGCGCACTTCGCCCGGCGATGCCCAGCCGGGAATACGGAGCCGGAGAGTGAACGGCGCGGGCCTGGATGCAGTGAGGCGCAGTTCGATGCGGCCTTCCAGAGGATAGTCGCCGCTCTGGGTAAGGGCAAGTTGCGCGCCGCCGGCTTCGGTCCAGCGAAGCGTCGAAGGCAGGTACAGATTCACGAACACGCCGGCCGGATCGCGGAAGTATGCGAGAAGTCTGTAATCGGCGGCGACCTGCGGCAACGTGCCGGAGCAGCACGGCCAGCGGTCCGGGAAGTAGACCTTACGCGCCGTGTCGTTGTAGTCGGAGTAATAAAAGGCGTGCCCGTCTTTCTGCAGCGGCTTCGCGCCCAGCACCGTGTTGTAAAAAACGCGTTCCATGCTGTCGCCATACCGGCCGTCAGCCGTCACGCGCAGCAGATAGCGTGTCAGCTTGAAGTGCGCATAACTGCCGCACGGCGTCTCGAAGCCGCGGTGGGTGGTCGAGAGGCTGCGCTCGAGTTCACCCCGCGCGACGAAACTCTCGTTCGGCCCCCACCCGCCTGTCGCGAAGCTCTGGGTCCGGTCGATCATGTCGAACGCGTTGCGGGCGGCGAGCAGGTGCTTTCTGCTTCCGCCCGCGAGGTAAGCCTGCATCGCCGAACTCAGCGAGTTGCAGAAGCTGTAGGCGTGGTGACCCGGGAGTACGTTGATGTTCTCGGACAGCGGCGTGAACCATGTGTCATCCAGCAGGAACCGGGCCGCCAGCTTCCGATATCGGTCGCCCGCGCCGCGCTCCGCGGCCAGGTACAGGTTCTCCGGCAGCGTGTAGCTCTCGTCCGAGTCGTTGCTCTCGTTGTCGCCCACGGATCTCCGCCAGCGCCGCTGCGGTTCGCCCCTGTCGAGGGCTCGCGGAGGCAGATGCGGCTCGGCGGCGTCCGTCGTCCGGTCGAGCGGCGCGTATGCTTGTGAAATCCCGGCGAACTGATGGGCATCGATCAGACCGATCACCATCTTGTCGTAGTTATAAGCGGGAAACCGGAAGTTCTTGTAGAACCGGCCGGAGATGGTGGGCTCATATAACGCGAGCAGCCGCTCGACCCGGGTCCGGATTTCCGGCGACCGTGTAATCGCATAGCCCCGCGAAAGCGCCGAGATCCACTGCCCGAAGCAGTGCGCGGGCGCGAAACCGTGTCCGCCGCTTTCCGTCTTTTCGAGTGGCAGTTCGTCGTACCATCCGCCCAACTCAGGACCGGGCGCGGGAAGGCCCGCCCGCAGCCGCCATGGCTTCAGCAGACTGTCCTCGTTGAGCGACATCAGAACCGCGCAGGTTTGTTCGAATTGAGTCTGAGCGGGACCGGGCGCAAGTTCCACATCGCCGTACCCGAACTCCTGGAGCGGCTGCGGTTGTTCGTCAGTCTGCGCCGCGCGCGCCCGCAATGCCAGGGTTGCCAGCCCGGACGACTGCAGAAATGAGCGCCGGGAAATCATGTCCTTCCTGTTTCGATATTAGCCCGGAACGTCCGGTTTAGTGCGGGTGAGCGTCCGGCCAGTGAAAGGGCCGGATCCCCCTGATTTCCTTTTCCCGGCTGCGCGTCCTGGCGATGTCGTAGTTCGACTGCATCCGCATGAGCGTATCCATCCTGATGCCGAAGGCCTTCTCAATCCGGAGCGCCATTTCGCCAGACAGGTCTGCCCTGCCGTTTAAAAGGCTCGAGAGGGCGGGGCGGGGACATGCAGAATGGCGGCGGCGCCGGTGACGGACAGGCCAGCCGGGTCGATGATTTCCGTCCGGATAAAGTCGCCGGGGTGCGGCGGGTTCTTCATGGGCATTGGTGTTGCTTCCCGGGGCTGCGGACGAAGCTGCGAATTTCGCGCGCGGCCTGCAGGCAGCCTCTTCAAGCTGGACCCGCCGCCGCCCCCGAACGATGCAGGAACTTGTCGGCCCAGGGGATGAAGTACTTCCAGTTCGGTGCGTCCGTGTGTCCGCCATCATGCTGCCGCCACGCCAGTTGGCCATCGAGCAGTCCCACATTCACCCCCGGCATCTTCGCAACATGGTAATCGGCCGTCACGCCCATATCCTTAGCGCCCAGCAGGCGGAAAACGGGTTCCGCCGCCACGGCCGCCATGAAGCTGCCCTGGTGATCGAGCCACTTCGCGTCACCTTTCTCCGGCACGCCGTAGCTGACAAACGTCAGGCGTGGCGCGCACAACGCGAGGAGTTCGTGCGCGTCCACCGGCAGATCGCCCGGAGTCCTGCTGCCGAACGTCGCTTCCGATGCTCCGTACTTCAGGAAGTTCCCCGCCATCCAGTGATATTCGCCCGTGGCGGTGAGGTTCTCGACCGCCTCACCCCAGTTGCGCCGGTGCAGTTTCGCGCCGCCTTCCCCCGAGGAGCCGACCAGGACGACCGCGAACCGCGTATCGAAAGCCATCGTCACCAGCGCCGCTTTGCCATAACGTGAGACGCCTTCGATGCCGACCTGCTTCGCATTGACGGCCTTATCCGTTTCGAGATAATCGAGACCCCGCGATGCGCCCCAGGCCCACGCCCGCAACGCGCCCCAGTCATCCGGCTTGCGGGGCCGCCCCTGATTGACAAGCCCGATGATCCCTTTCGTGAGCCCCGCGCCGTTATCGGCCTGGACGCTGGCCGGGCTGATTCCGGCGCAGCCCCACCCATCGGCGATGAGCTGTTCGATCGCCGGCGGATCGGCATTGACAGGCGGCGCCATGGGACCCCGGCCCCGCGCTCCGGCTCGTCCGGGAAACACCGGAGCGGGGAATGCAATCTCAGGAATGCCGCGGCCGCCGAACATCATCATGACTGGCGCCGGACCTTTGGCGCCGGCGGGTAGCACCAGAGTCATCTGAATGTCGACCTTGATCTCGGGGTCGGAGGAGTTATCGACGTGTCCGATCAGTTGCTTGCCGATGACGGGCCGGCCGCCGACCTTCGCCTCGACCGTCTTCGTCACCTCCCACGTCACCTTCGGAACGTTCTTC
>DASZUZ010000985.1:0-1624 GCA_035547415.1 Bryobacteraceae bacterium
TCGCGATCTCGAAATACAAGATCTCCAACGGCGAGTACCTCGCGTTTGTTCGCGAAGGAGGCCCCGTTCCGAATTTCTGGACGCGCGCCGGGGACGACTGGTCTTACCGCGGGATGTTCAGCGAAATTCCCCTTCCGCTGGATCACCCCGTCTGGGTGACGTGGGCGCAGGCCAACGCCTATGCCCGATGGCGCGGGCTTTCGCTGCCAGCCGAGGCGCAGTTTCTCGCGGCCGCGAAATCCGGAACGCCGGATCCGGACCGGGATAATTTCGGCTATCGCCGGTGGGACACCGTGCCCGTGGACGCGGGCGCCGCGAGCGCCAATGGACACCCCGCGCAGATGATCGGGAACGGCTGGGAATGGACGTCCGATGTGTTCGGGCCCTTTGCCGGTTTCGCACCGCATCCCTTCTATCCGGGATATTCGGCCGATTTCTTTGACGGTCAGCATTACGTCATGAAAGGCGCGTCGCCCCGCACCGCGCCGGTTCTGACCCGTTCGGGCTTCCGCAACTGGTTTCGTCCCGAATACCCCTACATGTACGCAGGTTTTCGTCTGGTGGAGAACTGACACGAATGATCGCGGCTCCGATCTCTGCGCCTCGCATCAATCCGGCTTTTGCTCAGGCTGTGATGGACGGCCTTTCCCGTTCACCACAGAAGACGCTGCCCGCTTCGTGGCTGTACGACGAAGTGGGCTCGGCGCTCTTCGAGGTCATCACCGTTCTGCCCGAATACGGGCTCACCCGAGCCGACAGCGCGCTCCTCGGCCGGGCGGCGGAGGAAATCATCGGTGTTGCCGGCCGGCCCGAGGTGATCATTGAACTGGGCAGCGGGACCGGCACAAAAACCAGGCATATCCTCAGAGCGGCTTCGGCCGGTGGTCCGGTGGACTATTTCCCGATCGACATCTCGCGAGCCGCGCTCGAGAACTGCAAGGCTACGCTCGGTTCCATGGATGACGTGCGAATCGAACCGATCGAAGCCAGCTACCTCGAAGGGATCGATCAGGCTCTGGCTCTTCGCCGCTCGGAAGAGCGCACGCTGATCCTGTTCCTCGGAAGCACCATCGGAAACTTTGCGCCGGACGAAGCGGAGTCTTTTCTCCGCCGTATCCGGCAGCGGGTTCACGCGAAAGACTCCCTGCTGCTGGGCGCGGATCTCGTCAAACCCGTTCCGCGGCTTATCGCCGCGTATGACGATCCGCTGGGCGTCACGGCGGCTTTCAATCTCAACCTGCTGGCGCGGATCAATCGGGAACTCGACGGGCAGTTCGACCTTTCCCGGTTTGCGCACGAAGCGCGTTACAATGAGCGCCAGTCGAGAATCGAAATGCACCTGCGCTCGCGGATTGCCCAGGAAGTCAGGATCGACGCGCTCGATATGGCTGTGTCGTTCCGGGCTGGTGAAACCATCTGGACCGAATCGTCATACAAATTCCGCCCCGAGGCTTTGCGGAATACAGGCTTGCGTGCCGGCTGGACTTCGATGCGCCAGTGGATCGATGGCGACTGGGGCTTTGCCGAAACGTTGTTCTCCGCCGCCGGTTCTTTGTGAAATGGCCGTTGTCGAATTCCGCGACGCCACCTTTGTCATCGGCGGCAGAACGATCCTGGATCGCCT
>DASZUZ010000986.1:0-1763 GCA_035547415.1 Bryobacteraceae bacterium
GAGCCACCGCCGGAATCTTTTTCCCCTGCCGCGTGATTTCAATCAGCGCGGGCGGCGCGGCCAGGTCGTAGTCCCACAAATCGTGATGCACGAGTTGCTGGTACCACCGGACTTTCCCTGTTGCTGCGTCCACGGCAACGAGCGAATTGCCGTAAAGACCGTTTCCATGCCGGTCCGCGCCGTAGAAATCGGTCGTCGGGCACCCCAGCGGAATGAACACCATGCCGTGATCGAGGTCCACCGTCATGAATCCCCAGTTATTAACGCCCGACCGGTTCTTCCAGCTGTCACCTTCCCAGGTTTCGTTTCCCGGCTCACCCTTGCGAGGGACGGTATGGAACGTCCAGACCAGCTTTCCGGTGCGCGCATCCCAGCCGCGGACGTCGCCGTAAGCGCCGGCGCTCGGAGCCGGCTCGTTGTTGTTGCTTCCCGTGATGACGATGTCTTTGTAGACGGCCGGCGGCGACTGCATGGCCAGGCGCGCGTCCGGCAGTTCCCCGAGCACGCCCTGTTTCATATCCACGGAGCCCTCGTTCCCGAAGCCGGGAGCCGGTTTGCCGGTCGTGACATCGATTGCCAGCAGGTTGCTGCCCGACCCCGCGTAGACGCGAGCGTGCGTGTTCCGGTCTCCGGGCCAGTAGGCGAGTCCCCGCCGCGTAATGCTCGGGGCTGTGTATTTCCAGAGCAGTTTCCCTGTCTCCGGTTCGAGCGCGCAGATGCCGTCCGGCACGGTCACGTACATCACGCCGGCGATCACGAGCGGTGTCGCCTCCGATCCGGGCTGACCGCTATGGAAGGTCCAGGCGCGCTCGAGCTTCGCAACGTTGCCGGGCGTAATCTGCGTGAGTGGCGAATACCGAAGTCCGCCGGGATCGTGCCCGTAAACCGGCCAGTCGGTCTGCGCCACCAGCAACGGAGCGAACAAAAAACAAGCCGCGAAGCGAAATTGAATGGGGGGCCAAGCCTTCCGGCCTGCCGCCGGGCTTCGGCCCGGCGTGAAGTGCCGCTTCACCTAGTGAATCTCCGGTTCCGGGATCGGAGCCTTCCCGTCCAGAAAATCGAAGTCGCAACCCTGATGCGCCTGCGTGACGCGCTCGGCATAGAGCGCCATATAACCCCGGCCGTACTTCGGCTCCGGTTTCACCCATTTTGCCCGTCGCTTCGCCAGTTCCTCCTCGGAAACCAGAAGATCGAGCCGCCGGTTCTCCACATCGAGCGAGATCGGGTCGCCGTCTTCCACCAGTGCGAGCGTCCCGCCGACAAACGATTCCGGCGAAACGTGCAGCACGCAGGTTCCGTACGAAGTCCCGCTCATGCGCGCGTCGGAAATCCGAACCAGGTCCCGCACGCCGGAAGGCAGCAGTTTTTTCGGGCTGGGCAGCATGCCCCACTCCGGCATGCCCGGACCGCCCAGCGGACCCGCGTTCTGCAGCACGAGCACCGAATCTTCCGTCACATTGAGATCGTCGCGATTGATCCGCGCGTCCATGTCGTTGTAATCGCGGAATACAACGGCGGGCCCGGTGTGTTTCATCAGTCGCGGGCTGGCGGCCGATGTTTTGATAACCGCGCCATTCGGGCACAGATTGCCGTACAACACGGCGGTCCCGCCGCTTTCGGCCAAGGGGTTGTTCCGCGGCCGGATCACTTCCGGATTGATCACGCGCGCGCCCAGCAGATTCTCGCCGATCGTCTTCCCGTTGACCGTCCGCGCGTCCACATGCAGCAGATCCGTCATCTGCGCCATCAGCGCTCGCAGGCCA
>DASZUZ010000987.1:0-8599 GCA_035547415.1 Bryobacteraceae bacterium
GGCCGCGATCACATACCTCTTCATTGGCTATTTTCCGACGTAGCCCTGAACGTATACAGCCTTCACACCGTTGATGGTCGTTTCCGTTCCGGAGACGGTCATGACCTTCGCGAAGTTATCGCCCGCAGCCTTGCGGAAGCCGACCTGGCCGTCACGGCGGGGATCGTGTTCTTCCGCCATCAGAAGATAGACCTGTCCGGCCTTTGTTACGAGGCCGATGGGCTCACCATTGGCGATGCATTTCTTACCGCAGGAGGAGTGCTTATCCCCGTGCTTGCCGACCTGCAGGTAGCAGGAGAGATCCACAATTTCACCCGTCAGAGTGACCGCCTTGCCGGGAAGGGGTTTGCCGTTGACGGAAGCTCCCATGGTGGTGTTCGACCAGGGCTCGGCGGTCTTGTGGCCCATGTCGCCCTGGGACGTCCAGCCTCCGGTCGGCTCCATGCCGGGCTGCAGGATACCGGCGCCGGCGCTCTTCGGCGCGGTCTTCTTATCGGCCATTTTGTCCTGGGATAAAGCGACGCCGGCGGCGACGGCGACAACCAATGCGGATAACGCGATCTGTTTGATCATTGAGTCCTCTCCATGGGATTGTATTACGGCGGGAGAGGGGAACGTCTGGCGGATTCGACGGTTCGTGCCGGCCGGAAAGGCCGGCTGCAGGGCAGAAGCCCTGGCCCCACATATAATGGCTTCGGTTTTGCCATGTCTTCCTCCGAACGATCTGTTCTGAGCCGCCGGGAATTGCTGGGCGGTATTGCGGCTTCCCTTCCCCTGCTGGGCGCGGGACGACCGAAGGGTCCGATCGTAGACAGCCATGTTCATCTGTTTTCGCCGGATCTGAACCGGTTTCCGCTCGCTCCGAATGCGACGTACAAACCGACTCCGTTGCCGGTCGAAGAGTACGTCCGGTTTGCGACGTCCGTCGGGATCGATCACGCGGTCATCGTGCATCCGGAACCCTATCAGGACGATTACCGGTATCTGGAATATTGCTTCGCTCACGAGCCATCGCCGATGTTCTTCAAGGGCACGTGCCTGTTCGACCCGACGGCGCGCGATACGCCGGACCGCATTTCTACGCTGGTCGGGATGAATCCGGGCCGCATCGTCGCGCTGCGGATCCACGAGACGCATAAACCGGGTACGCCCTCATTCACGTCCGGGCCGATCAAAGACCGCGACATGCGTTCACCTGCGATGAAGGCGACGTGGAGACGGGTCAGCCAGCTGGGGCTCGCGATTCAGATGCACTTCCTGCCCTATTACTCGCCGCAAATCGGGGAACTCGCCGCGCAGTTTCCGGATACGCCCGTCATTCTCGACCATCTGGGCCGAGCCGGCGAGGGAACGGCGGCGGATTTCGCCGGGCTCCTGAAGCTGGCGAAGCTGCCGCAGGTTTACATGAAGTACTCCGGCGCGAATTATTCGTCGAAGGAGAAGTATCCCTACGCGGACGTGAAGCCGATGGTGCGGCGGATTTACGACGCGTTCGGGCCGAACCGCATGATCTGGGGGTACTTCGGGCACGACCGGGCGGGGTTCGACAAAGAAGTGGAACTGCTCGACCTGATGTTCGACTTTGCGAGCGAAGAGGACAAAGAAAAGATCCGCGGACGGAATGCGCTGAAGCTGTTCAAGTGGACGAAGTCATAGACCGCTCAGGCGCGGCGTGCGAACATTGCCCCCGCCCAACAGGCAATCCAGCCGAGCGCCACGCTCGACACGCAGTACAGGAGAGCGAGCGGCGGGGCAGAGCGGCCGAGAGCGAACGTCTCCCATTCAAATGACGAAAAGGTGGTGAAGCCACCGAGGACTCCGGTGACCAGCAGGGGACGGAGGTTCGGGTGAAACAGGTCCTCGCGATCCAGCAGGATCAGCAGCAGCCCGATGAAAAAGGAACCCGTGACGTTGATCAGGAACGTGGCAAGGGGAAAACGTCCGTCATACTTCTCGTTTACGGCCAGAGTGATCACGTAGCGGGCCAGAGACCCGGCGGCGCCACCGCAGAGAACGAGAAGGCATCGAACAAGCAAGCGCTTTTATTTGGGCTTCGGCGTTTCGGACTCCGTAACCGGTACTTTAGGCCCCGGGTGGGAGTGCTGTTGCTCGGTGGAACTCGACAGCGAGGGCGATTCGGCGTCACGCGGGTTTCCGGCCGGGTAGCCGGAGTCCGGGGAGACTCCCGTCATGGTCTGCACTTTGCTGCCGTTGGGCGTGCTGGTGCCGCAACCAGAGAGCAAAATCATGGCTGCCAGGGCGGCGGTAACGAGAGCTGTCCGAAACATCCCTTCTATCATGAACAAAGACAATTGTAGTTCGCAATGGCACCGGGCAGTATACACCATATAGAAAATTCTCTTGACGAACCCCTACATATAGGGGGATCATTGCAGTTGCGTCACGGCGATGACCGCCTGGCGCAGGAGCACCTGATGGGTCAAGCAACCGTCGACAGTGGCAAAATAAAAGAGTTGAACGTCCAGAAATCCTCCCAGGCAACACGTGCGGGGGTTCCATTCCCGCGGTACTTCACCGCCCGTGAAGCATCGGGGAAAACACCTTACGACGAGGTGCAGTGGGAGACTCGCACCGCGACGATCGGCAACGACAAAGGCTCGATCATCTTCGAGCAACGCGACATCGAGGTTCCGGCGGACTGGTCGCAGACCGCCACCAACATCGTCGCCAGCAAGTACTTCCACGGTAAGCTGGGCTCGCCCGAGCGGGAGCGCAGCGTGGGCGAACTCGTGCACCGGGTTGTGGACACGATTGCGGACTGGGGTATCAAGGACGGCTACTTTGCCACCCCTCAGGACGGAGCAAACTTCCGCGATGAACTGGCGCACCTGATGCTGCACCAGAAGGCGGCATTCAACTCGCCTGTCTGGTTCAACGTGGGCGTGAAGGAATCGCGCGGTTACGGCTGGTTCCATGATCCGGCCGAAAACCGCATTAAGAAGCTCACGAACGAAGCGCGGCCGCAATGTTCGGCATGCTTCATCGTTTCGGTAAAGGATTCGCTCGAATCGATTCTGGATCTGGCGAAGACGGAAGGCATGCTGTTCAAGTGGGGCTCGGGAACGGGTTCCAACCTTTCGGCTCTGCGCGAGGAAGACGCCATCCTTTCGGGCGGCGGCCGCGCCTCGGGTCCACTCTCCTTCATGAAGGGCTTCGACGCGTTTGCGGGCGTCATCAAGTCCGGCGGCAAAACGCGGCGCGCGGCGAAGATGGTGATCCTCAACGCCGAGCATCCCGACATTCCGCGGTTCATCTGGTGCAAGGCGAAGGAGGAGAAGAAGGCCCACACGCTGATTGCGGCGGGCTACGATTCGTCGCTCGACGGCGACGCTTACAGCTCGATCTTCTTCCAGAACGCCAATAATTCGGTGCGCGCAACGGATGAGTTCATGAGCGCCGTGGTGGAAGACCGCGACTGGTGGACGAAGTCCGTCGTAGACGGCAAGCCGAAGGATCGGCTGCGGGCGCGGGACCTGATGCGGCAGATCGCGGACGCGACGTGGCAGTGCGGCGATCCCGGCATGCAGTTCGATACCACAATCAACCGCTGGCATCCCTGCAAGAACACGGCGCGCATCAATGCGTCGAACCCCTGCTCGGAATACATGTTCCTCGACGATTCGGCCTGCAACCTTTCATCGCTGAATCTGATGAAGTTCGTGGGACCGAACGGCCAGTTCGATGTAGCCGCGTTCCGTCATGCCGTCGACACGCTGATCGTGGCGCAGGAAATTCTGGTCGACAACGCGGCCTATCCGACGGAAAGGATCGCGCAGAACTCGCACGATTACCGGCCGCTGGGCCTCGGATTCGCGAATCTCGGCGCGTTGCTGATGTCGATGGGGGTTCCGTACGACAGCGATCGCGGCCGGGATTATGCCGGAGCGATCAGCGCGATCATGTGCGGCCAGGCTTATCTGACGAGCGCGCGCATCGCGGAATCGACGGGTCCGTTCCCCGGTTACGAGAAGAATGCCGAGCCTTTCCTTGAAGTGATCGCGATGCACCGGGATTCGGTGAGCGGCATCAATCACCGGAACGTGCCGAGCGACATGTTCCAGAACGCGAAGCGGTGCTGGGAAGAAGCCTATGACCTGGGCAAGCGCGCCGGCTACCGCAACGCGCAGATGACCGTGATCGCGCCGACGGGCACGATCGGGTTCATGATGGACTGCGATACGACGGGCATCGAACCCGATCTGGCGCTGGTGAAATACAAGAAGCTGGTTGGCGGCGGCGTGATCAAGATCGTGAACAACACGGTTCCGCAGGCGCTGATCAAGCTGGGCTATTCGCCGGAGCAGGTGGAGACGATCGTAAGCCATATCGATTCCACCGGAACGATCGAAGGCGCGCCCGGACTGAAGCCGGAGCATCTGCCGGTGTTCGATTGCAGCTTCCGTCCCGCGAACGGCACGCGGTCAATCCACTATATGGGCCATCTGAAGATGATGGCGGCGGTGCAGCCCTTTGTTTCGGGCGCGATTTCGAAGACCATCAACATGCCGGAAGAGTGCTCGGTGGAAGACGTGATGGACGCCTACATCGAGAGCTGGCGGCTGGGGCTGAAGGCCGTCGCGATTTATCGGGACAATTCGAAGAAGGTGCAGCCGCTGAGTTCGGGCGCGGGCTCGAAGGGCGAGAAGAAGGCGGCTTCCGCTACCGCGGTGGCAGTGGTGAAAGAAGCGGCGGCGGTGGCGGAGAAGATCGTGTATCGTCCGGTGCGCCGGAAACTGCCGGACGAACGCCAGTCGGTCACGCATAAGTTCTCGATCGGCGGGCATGAAGGTTACATCACGGTCGGCATGTTCGAGGACGGAACGCCGGGCGAGATCTTCATCACGATGGCGAAGGAAGGCTCGACGATTTCGGGGCTGATGGACAGTTTCGCGACTTCGATCAGTTACTGCCTGCAATATGGGGTTCCGCTGAAGTTTCTGGTGGACAAGTTCGGGCACGTCCGGTTCGAGCCGAGCGGCTGGACAGGAAACCCGCAGATCCCGTACGCGAAGTCGATTCCGGACTATATTTTCCGCTGGCTCGGGGCCAAGTTCCTCGGACCTGAATATATCGACAACGAGGCCGGCGGAACGGCGACGCTGCGTCCGACCGAGCAGAGCCCGCAGGAATCATTGCCGTTTCCGGCAGTCGCATCCGACGCGCCGCTTTGCGCGGAGTGCGGCGGCATGATGACGCGCAATGGAAGCTGCTACAAGTGCGAGAACTGCGGCGGAACGAGCGGCTGCAGCTAAAGCTGACGTAACTCAACAGACAAGCGTGGCGCCCCGGCAGTATCGGGCGCCACGCTTATTTTTTTCGCCGTGGAAACAGCGAAACGGCAAACGCAGTAACATCACTTCTGTATTGATCTGACCCGGCTCCACCGGCCTTCGGGTCAGAAGCGATTAGACCATTGACTGACGTTGCCCACCTTCGCCGTGTTTTTGAAGATTCTCCCCTGGGTATCTCAATGACCGATACCGAAGGGCATTTTGTTCTCGCGAATCCCGCCTATGTTCGTTTTATCGGCTACTCCGAACAGGAACTGCAGGCGATCAATTGCCAATCGCTGACGCATCCCGACGATCTGCCGGAAAATCTTCGCGTCGCAGAGCGACTGCTTTCCGGAGAAGAGAAGACGTCGATTTACGAAAAGCGCTTTATCCGCAAGGATGGTGAGATTCGCTGGGCCAGAAACCGTTACTCCGTGGTACGCGACGGAAGAGGCGCGCCGACCAACTTCGTCATCCTGCTGGAGGACATTACTGAAGTCAGGATGACCTCCGCCGCGCCCGCCCCGCTTCCGGGAGTTCGGGATTTGGGTCGCTTCGTCAAAGAACTCCAGGACCAGACAGATGAACTGCTGAGCGTTATATCCGCAAGCATGACGGTTCTTCCTGATTCCGCCGCACGCGAGGCGATGAAAACGACGCTTGCGATGGCGGAACGATCGATTCGGGGACTGCGTGAAACGGCGGGCGTTCTCCTGAACTACCTCGAGAAGCCGAAGCCCGCGGGGCAGACCGTGGCGGTAACAGGAAAAGGGAGCGTCCGGGCTCAGATATCAAATGGTTCGCGCCTCGGATTGCTCACGCCGCGGGAACTGGAAGTACTGAAACTCGTGGGCGAGGGAAAGAGATCGAAGGAAATCGCCCATCAGTTGCGCATCAGCGTCAAAACCGTGAACGTCCACCGGACCAACATCATGGAGAAGCTCGACATTCATGAAGCTCCTTCGCTGATCAAGTTCGCGATCCGGGAAGGCATTTCGCAGGCGTAAGGACGTCGCGCGCGTTACGCCTCAGCCAGACGTCCGGGCGCGATCATGCTGCAAGTCGATTCCGCCGGCGCGGGAGACCACTCCCGAATCTGCTGAACCGCGCGGGCGGCAGCTTCTTCACCGGCGTCGATCATGCGCTGGGCGTTGCCGAAACCGTCCCAGGCGATGTCGGCGACTTCCGGCATGATGACCAGATCCGAATGTCTGCGCCAGCTTTCTTCCGTGCGCGACATCATGATCTGAAAGCACCGGTTGATCACTTCGAACATATTGTGCGGCTGGCTGGCTTCGGTGGGGCTCGGGATACAGACCGAGATGACGTGAGTGGCGCCCATCCGGCGCGCGAGGAGGGCCGGAACTTCGACCGAGATCGCTCCATCGACCAGGATCCGGCCACCCATCTCCACGGGGCGAAACAAGCCCGGATAGGAACACGAAGCCCGGATCGCGAGCGAGAGATCGCCCGCCTGCCGGAAGAGAACCGGCTCGCCTTTCATGACGTCCGTCGCGACGATTCCCAGCGGGATTTTCATGTCCTCGAATCTCATCTGTTTGAGCAGGCGGCCGAGAAATTTTGTCATCCGTTCGCTGCCGACGAGGCCCAGGCGGCAGAGGCTCCACCGCGCGACATCGCCAAAACGCATGGCGCTGCCCACGCGACCAATTTCCTCCGAGGTGGCTCCGCTGGCGAAGGCCGCGGCGACAATCGCGCCGGCGCTGACGCCGGTAACGCAATGCAGCGGAATACCTTCGCGTTCGAGGACGCGGAGGATGCCGACGTGAGCGATACCGCGGGCAAAACCGCCGCCGAGAGCCAGGCCGATGCGGGGTTCGCCGGGACGTCCGCGCCTTCGACGCCGGACCGTCCTGCTCAGCCAGTTGTCGTGAACATCCCGCCCGCATACCGGGGACATAACCGCCTCTTCCCGCACGCTTCAGCGCGCTACGACCTGACGAGGGCACGTTCATTGCCAAAGATTCGCGCCCGTTAATCTCGTGTGATTTCGCGGAGGGCATTTGTTGCAGATGGTGCTTTTCAGCCATCCCGGCCACCAGGTTACGCTCGTTTACATGCTCTGGAGCCAACTTCTGATCCCCACGCTGCGGGAGGAACCGGCGGGTTGCGAGTCGGTTGCCGAGAAACTGCTGACGCGCGCGGGATATCTGCGGGAGAGTTTTCGTCTGACGCTGGCGCAACGTTCCCTGCACAGGCTGCGGCGAGCGATGGAAGACCGGATGCGCGCGCTCGGAGCGCAGGAACTCGGGGGCATCGAATCGGCGTCCGCCGCGGCGTCGCTGGCGCGGGCCGAAATTCGCAGCTACCGCCAACTGCCGCAGAGCTGGTATCGGGCGGACAGCCGCGGACTCCGCCTGTTTTCGTTCCATTCCGATGCGGGAAGCCAGGATTGCCTGTTTGAAAAATGCAGTGAGACATGGCTCGGGCTTTTCGCGGCGTGCGGGGTGGACCCGACGGCGGTTCCGGCGGGACCCGGGGCGCTTCAGTTCGCGGTTACCTCGGAGGCGGGAGACGCGCCCGTGGCTGTGTGCAGCCAGTGCGGGTACCGGGCGACGCTCGATGCCGCAGTGGGGAGAGCGTCAGCGCTGACGATTGAAGATCCCGACACGGAGAGCGCTCCCGAACCTTTCCATACTCCGGGACGCAAGACCATTGCGGAGGTGGCCGAATTTACCGGGTTGCCGGCCGCATCGCAGATGAAGAGCCTTGTAATTGTGGCGGACGGGGAACCGGTTCTCGCGCTGGTGCGGGGCGATCACCAGATGAGCGGAACCAAGTTGTCGGGATGCGTTGGCGCGCTCGAGGTCCGTCCGGCATCGGCCGCCGAGATTATCGACTGGTTCGGCGCGGAGCCGGGATCTCTTGGACCGGTGGGCGTAACGAAACTGCGGATCATCGCGGATGTCGCGCTAAAGGGACGACGGAACATGATCTCCGGGGCGAACCGCACCGACTACCATCTGCGCAACGTGACGCCCGGCCGGGATTTCCAGCCGGAGTTCGCGGACATCCGCCGCGTTGCCGCGGGCGATCGCTGCCTGACCTGCGACGCGGAGATGACCGTGCAGAACATGGCTGAACTGGGCCGGATCGCCAAAGTGGCGAACACGGGGCTGAAGACGCAAGGTCCGGCGGGCGCGGAGATTCCGATTCCGATGGGAAGCTACAGCCTTGAATTCGAGCCGATTCTTCGCGCCGCCGCGGCGCAGAATCATGACGCCAACGGGCTGCGCTTGCCGCCGGGCATAGCGCCGTTCGACGTGATCGTCACGCCGGTCAAC
>DASZUZ010000988.1:0-2693 GCA_035547415.1 Bryobacteraceae bacterium
CTACCCCGGCGATCTGACGACGCCCATCGCATACGCTCCGTTCTACGACCGCGGCTACCTCGTCACGCCGGCATATTGGGGCAGCCACTGGCCGTTGGGCCGCGGTACATCGACCGGCAGGACCATTGATGACCGCATCTATTTGAACCCCGGTCACAATAGCCTTCTGACCTGGGGAATGGGAAATCGACCCGAGCCGATCAGCACCTCTCTGGTCCAGACAATTGACACGCTCGGCAAGCCTCGCCCGATGACGATCCAGCGATGGTCCTGGCTGATCGCTATGACCGATGTTCCGGACGGGCAACTGATTGATTGGGCCCAGAGCTTCAGCGTGCCGCCGATGATCACGGTCGACGGAGCCCGGCTTGAAGTCGACTCGTACGTACGCGAGCGCCGGGCAATCCGCATCGCGGTGCAGGAGCAGTCGGTTGGTATTACGCTGAGTCCGGTCAACCGATATGTCAATCCGGTGTTTGAGTTGAGCGACGTGCCCGGAAAGCTGGCTTCCATTTCGCGCGACGGGCGTCCGCTTGCGGCGGGCTCTTATGCCTGGGACGGTCACACGCTCTGGCTGAATGCCACCATCGACAAGCCGGCGCGTTTCGATTTGCGCTTTGAGTCGCGATGACCCCGGAAACTGCAGTCGCGCTCGGGAAGCCCACCGCCGTTCGATGGCGGCTTTTCGGCCTTCTCCTCGCCGTCGTGACGCTGACGTTCATCGACCGGTTCAATATGAACGTCGCGGCCAAATACATCCAGCAGGAGTTCTCTCTTTCCAACGTGCAGATCGGCAGCCTGCTCAGCGCTTTTGTTCTGGGATATGCGTCATTTCAGGCGCCGGGCGGGTGGCTGGGAGACCGTCTTGGAGCGCGTCGCGTGCTCCTCGCGGCCATTCTCTGGTGGTCCGTTTTCACGGCCTTCTGCGCGGCTCTTCCCATTCGCGTGGCGGGACTCGGAGTGATGAGTTCGTTCTGGCTGGTTCGTTTCCTTATAGGAGTCGGCGAAGGACCCGCGCTGCCGAACGTCAACAAGATGATCGGCTGCTGGATGGCGCCTCGCGAACGCGCTCGGGGAAGCAGCGTCTTTCTCATGGCGGTCGGCGTGGGAGGCGCATTCACGCCGCCGGTGATTGCCTGGATAATGGTGAGATGGGGCTGGCGTCCCAGTTTCGCGCTCTGCGGAGCGCTTGGTCTGGCGATCGCCACGATCTGGCAATTCACTTCCACCGAACGGCCGGAACAGCACCCGCGCGTGAATGCCGCCGAACTGGAGTTAATTCAGGCGGGTCGCCGTCCGGCCCGCTCCGGGCCAACGCCATGGCGAAGGATTCTGTCTGGTTCGAGCATCTATGCTCTGCTCGTCGGCAACTTCATGCTTGGGTACGTGACGTATATTTTCTACACTTGGTTCTTTCTCTATCTCGTCAACGTCCGCCATCTTCCCGTCATTGCCGGAAGTTACTGGTCCACGACGCCGTTTGTCGCTATTCTGATCGCCGCTCCGCTGGGCGGCTGGATTTCAGATCGAATGGTGGGAAGATTCGGTCACCCGTGGGGCCGGCGTATCCCCGTTCTGATCAGCGCTCTCGGTTCCGCGGTGCTGCTTGCCGCCGGCGCTCGAGCGCAGAATCCTTTCGTTGCCATTGCCCTCCTGGCTGTAGCGGCCGGATGCAACTCCGTAGCTGCCGTGACCAGTTGGGCGCTTCCGAACGACCTCTCCGAGCATCATTCCGGCTCGGTTGCAGGAATTCTGAATACCACCACGAACCTAGGAGGTGCGCTTTCTCCGGTCCTGACCCCGTTCCTCGCGACGCGTTTTGACTGGATAACGGCGATCGATTTCGCCGCCGGGCTCATGTTCTGCATCTGCCTGCTCTGGCTGTTCGTGCATCCGGAGCGCCGCATCGACGAAGATTGAAGGTTCATTTTGCGTTTTTCAGGCGTTCCTCACTGGCGGCTCGCCGCTTTTCCTTCAGATCGCGGCTCGCCTTGAAGCAGGTCTCCGCCTTGCTTCGATCCCCCAGCGCCATATAGATCCGGCCCAGTTGATAGAACGCGAGATCGTGATCCGGCTCCAGGGCGATCGTCTTCTGAAACTCTGCGACGGCTTCGCCATCGTGGTTTTGACGCGCCAACAACTTTCCGAGTTGATAATGAGCGGCCGCATCGCGGGAATTCAGGCGTATCGCCTCGCGCAGCAGTTGCGTCGGCTCGGTCGCGCCGCCCGAATCTTCCAGCAGCTGAGCAAGTTGCCGGTAACACTGCTGACAGCCCGGATTGACGCTCAGTGCTTTCCGTAAAGCGGACGTCGCCTCGACGGGCTGCGCCATCCGCGCATAGGATCGTCCGATGAGCAGGTAAGCCTGATCTAGCTTCGGGTCTGATTGAATCGCACGCCTGCAACTGTTCACTGCATCCTGGAAGTTGCCGAAATTGAAATAGCTCAGCGCAAGCGCGAACTGCAATTCCGCCGAATCGTCGCCTTTCGCAATCGCGCGCAGGAAAAGCCGGATGGCTTCTTCGTTATTTCCCGCGCCCTGATAAATGGTTCCGAGGCGGAAGATCAGATCCGTACGTTCCGGTCGTAGCGCAATGCCCTGGGACAACGCGGCGATCGCTTCCGGCAAACGCTTTGTTCCCGCGTACGACATTCCGAGCAGACCGAAATAGTCCGCGTCGCGATGGCTTTCT
>DASZUZ010000989.1:0-1674 GCA_035547415.1 Bryobacteraceae bacterium
GATTCAACTTGAGGGCCGTGGTGACCGAAAGGTCTCCTTCCGGAATATCCGGCTGAAAGTTCTGCCTTAAGACCGCTGCGGTTAGACGTCCGTGCGATCTTCAGCCGTTTGCGCCGAGGCGACTCCGATTTGAGCGACGACCGTTTCAAATCGCGGATCGCCGCGCATTGGGTCGAGTCGCGGGTCCACCTGCGCGAAGGTCAGCTCGAAACAACGGTCAGCAAGTGCCCTATGAAGCAGATCAAGCGCCTCATCCGGCATACCGAGAGCGATGGAGATGATCGCGAGATCGAACGGCGAAACGTAGCGCTTCTGTCCGGCGCTCCGTATATGGTCGAGGATGGCGCGCGCCTCTGCCTCCTGGCCGGAAAGTGCGCGGACACGAGCCAGCGCGGCCATCATCCGTGGACTCTGAGGCGAAAGCTGCACAGCCCGCTGGGCCGCCGCGACGGATTCCTCGAGATCACCCATCTGTTCCTGCACAAGAGAAAGCATCCAGTAGGCTGCTGCGAAATGGGGATTCAACTGGATGGTGTGATCGCACTGATCGAGCGCCGCTTCGAAATCCCGGAGGTAGTAATCGAGGAACGCGTGGTCGCGGGCGATGATCGACGAGATCGGATCCAGTTCCTCCGCAATGACGATTTCGCGCCGAGCTTCCGCGAGCCGCCCGAGCGGGACCAAACAAGTCATGGCGTACCAGTGACGCGCTGTCGAATAACGCGGATCGAGATCGATCGCCCGGCGGAATCCGTGTTCAGCGGCGCTCCATTCCCAATCCTGCGAGGCTTTGACATGGGCATGCGAGGTATGAGCTTCCGCCGAATTCTCGTCCATCATGACAGCCCATGCGGCATTGGAGGCTGCCTTGCTCCAGGCCTCCGCAGGTGGAATGACTCCGTAATGCGCCAGAAGACCGTACGTATCTGCCAGGCCGGAATAAGCCAGTGCGAATTGCGCGTCCTCGTCAGTCGCCCGCTCAAAAAATTCGAGCGCCTTCTTCAGGCTTTCTTCCGTACGTTGATTCAGGTGGTAGCGGCCCTGCACCCAGAGATTGCGTGCCGCGAGGTTCTCCCCTGCCAGATTGCCAGCCTTCTGAAATCCGCTGCCGAGACCGGCGCGAAGTCTGTCGGCAACCGTTTCGGCGACACGCTGCTGGGCCGTGACATCTTCATCGGCGGAGGATTGGATGGATTCGGACCACAGGTAGTGCCCGCCTTCGGCATCCAGAAGCTGCACGTTCACGATGCGTGTCCCGCCGGTGATACGGACCCCGCCGCAGACAACCAGGGAGGCCTTGAGATTGCCGGCAATTCGCGTCAGGTCTTCTTCGCGATCAAAAGGAATCGTTCGCGGCCAGGCAAGGGTTCGAAGACCGCGGACGCCGCACACGCACTGCGTGATCGCCTGGACCAGACCCCGGCAGAAATGCTGCTCCTGGCCACTGCGAGTGTAGTCGGCAAAAGGCGCGATCGTGACGGAATTTCCGTGACTGTGCAACGGCACCGATGATCGATCCGGCGCCGATGACCGCGAGGTTCGGAACACGGGCGCATAGCCGCCCTTTGGCAGTTCGATGATCGTCGCATCGCCCTGCCCCTCCTCTGAGTAATAGCGTGCAAGTTGCGATCGGAGGCGGCGGGCCTCGACGCGTACGATCGGGTCCTTGCGGGG
>DASZUZ010000990.1:0-1625 GCA_035547415.1 Bryobacteraceae bacterium
CCCGCTGCTGGGCCGTTCGTTCTTCCCGAGAACCGATGCCGGCCAGTTCGTCATCAATATCAAGGCGCCGAGCGGCACGCGCCTGAACGTGACCGAAAGCGAGATCGCCAAAGTGGAGGCGCTGATCCGCCGGGAAGTTCCGGCGTCGGATCTCGGAATGATCGTCTCGAACATCGGCGCGACTCCGGACTTCTCGGCCATTTATACAACCAATTCCGCCATGCATACCGCTTTCGTGCAGGTCAGCCTGAAGGAGGACCACAAGCTCGGAAGCTACGAATATATGTCCCGGCTCAAAGCGCGAATCGCTCGCGAACTGCCGGAACTGAGCGCTTACTTCCAGTCGGGCGGTCTCGTCGATGCGGTGTTGAACCTCGGTCTGCCCGCTCCGATCGATGTGCAGGTCGCCGGGTCGAACATGCAGAAGGGTTACGACACCGCGCTTCAACTGGCCAGCCGGATCAAGCGCGTGCCCGGCGTGGCGGACGTGTTCATTCCTCAGGACATCGACTATCCGGCCCTGCAGCTGAACGTCGACCGCACCCGCGCCAGCCAGCTCGGGCTCGATCAGAAGGAAGTCGTCGACAACGTGATTACGGCGCTCACTTCGAACCAGATGATCGCGCCCAGTTTCTGGATCGATCCGAAGACCGGCAACGACTATATGCTGACGGTGCAGTATCCGGAGAATCAGGTCAAAACGCTGACGGAACTGAAGTCGATACCGCTGCGCGGCGCGGACAAGATGGAACCCACGCGCCTCGATATGATCAGCAACGTCAACCGGATCAAATCGCCTACGGAAGTCGATCATTATCAGCTTCGCCGGACGACCGACATCTACGTCCGCCCGCTGAATGAAGATCTGGGTCGCATTGCGAGCGCGATCGACGGAATCATCGGGAGCACAAAAGTTCCCGAAGGGCTTTCGGTCACTCTGCGCGGAATGGTGCAGGGCATGCGCGCGTCCTTCCAGAGTTTCTCCGTGGGCCTTTGCCTTTCCGTGGTTCTTTTGTACCTGATCCTCGTCGCTCAGTTCCGGTCGTTCGTCGATCCGTTCATCATCCTGCTTGCCGTTCCTCCGGGAATCATCGGAGTCCTGCTCGTTCTCGTTCTCACGGGGACCACGCTGAATGTCATGTCGCTGATGGGCGTCGTGATGCTTGTCGGCATCGCGGTTTCGAACAGTATTCTCATCGTCGAATTCACGCGGCACCTCCGCGAAGAAGGCATGGGCGTTCGCGAGGCTGTCGCGACGGCATGCCGGGTCCGGCTCCGTCCCGTGCTGATGACTTCACTGGCCACCATCATTGGCCTTCTCCCGATGGCTCTCAAGCTGGGGGCGGGCAGCGAGTCGTATGCGCCGCTGGCCCGAGCCATCCTTGGCGGCCTCAGCGTCTCGGTGCTGTTGACCGTATTCCTGGTTCCCGCAGCTTATCTGCTTGTCTACCGTAAACATGCATAGACTTTCCATAGTGGTTGCACTGGCGGGGGCCGGCGTGGCCTCCGCACAAACGCCGATGCGCCTCACTCTCCACGAGGCGGAAATGCTTGCGATTAAGAATAATCCGGCGTTTTCCGCGGCGCAGTATTCGGCGCAGGCTGCCGGCCAGGCGCCGATCGAA
>DASZUZ010000991.1:0-4307 GCA_035547415.1 Bryobacteraceae bacterium
CGTCCATCTCGCTGATGACGAGATTCTGCCGCGCGGGGCAGTCGCAACGGGCGTGATCCGTAACCTCGAAAAGCAGAACCAGGGCGAGCCTTATTACACGGTCGGACTGGAGTTCAATGAGTTGCAATACGCCGGTCATCGTGCAATATTCTCCGGCGTCCTGACGGATGTCTCCAGCTTTCCCGGTCTGCAGCGAAATCTGCTCGCGTTTCTTTCGGGCGACTCGGCGGGGCCGGCGAACCAACCGGGCGTTGGCTATTTCTATGTGACTGGCGACCCGATCCGAGTGCCCGCCGGAACACGCCTGACGTGGCGAACGCGCTAACGATTTGACTGTGATCTACTGTTGAACATGCAAAAATTGCTCGCGCTGGCCGCGGTCGCGGCCCTTCCGCTCGCCGCCCAGGTCAGGATCACGCAGGGGCAGAACAAGATTGACGTCGCTATTGACGGCAAACCGTACACGACGTTCTTTTACGGCCCGGATGTCGCAAAGCCGTATCTTTCTCCGCTCCGCGCGCCTTCGGGGGTGATTGTGACGCGCGCCTTCCCGATGGAAAAAGTTGCCGGTGAGTCGACCGATCATCAGCACCATCGCTCGGTCTGGTTTGCGCACTCGGACGTGAACGGCTTCGACTACTGGAACAACGAGTTCTCGTACGAGAAAAACCCGAAGCTCAAAGGCACTCTCGGACACATCTTCGTCACGAAGGTGACCAAAGTCGAGAGCGGCGCGAAGACCGGCGAAATCGACGAGTCCTCGGAATGGAAGCAACCCGACGGGACCGCCGTGCTCAACGAAGACAGGAAAATGATTTTCCACGCGGGCGGACCGAACCGGGTCATCGACTTCGACTTCGTGCTGACCGCAAAGACGAACGTTAAATTCGGAGATGCCAAGGATGGCGTCTTCGGCATTCGTCTCGCATCCGGTCTCGAGGAACCCAGTCCGAAATCGCTCCCTGAACCGAAGCGCACCGGCATGATGGTCAATGCGCAGGGATGCAAGACCGAAGCCGAGTGCTGGGGGAAACGGTCCGAGTGGATGGACTACTCAGGAATCGTCGACGGACAGAAGGTCGGCGTGGCCATTTTCGACACGCCCGGAAATAAAGGCTTTCCTACCTACTGGCACGCGCGGGGATACGGACTGTTCGCCAACAATATCTTCGGGCGGCACGAGTTTACAAAAGGCGCCGAACCGGATGGCAGCGTGACCCTGAAACCGGGCGAGAAGCTTCACTTTCGTTACCGGGTCGTGATTCATCCCGGCGACACCGAAAGCGCGCATATCGCAGATCTCTACCAGCAGTACGCTGCGAAAAAGTAACGCAAACCGGACCCGGCGGCGTCCAGAATACATAAGCTATACTCCGGGAAATCCCCGTTGAGGTGAAGTGTATGTGTTCGAAAGTCGCCGCCGGCCTCCTCGCGCTCGCCTGCGCGCTCTATCCCCAGACGTTGCCCCAGGGCGTCCAGAAGAAAGCATCCGTCGCCGGAATCACGGAATATGATTACCCGAACGGATTGCGCGTTCTCCTTTATCCGGACGCTTCCAGCCCCAAAATCACCGTGAATATGACCTATCTCGTGGGCTCCCGCCACGAAGGGTACGGCGAGACAGGGATGGCCCATCTGCTCGAGCATCTGAACTTCATTCAGTCCATCCATGGCCGGGACATCAAGAAAGAGTTGGTCGACCATGGGGCCAACTGGAATGGCACCACCAGCTACGACCGCACCAACTATTTCGAGACTTTTACCGCGACCGACGAAAACCTGAAGTGGGCTCTCGACCTCGAGGCCGAGCGTATGGTCAACATGAAGATGGAGAAATCGCTCCTCGACACCGAGATGACCGTTGTTCGCAACGAGTTCGAGCGAGGCGAAAACAGCCCGCAGCGAATCCTCGAAGAGCGCGTGGTCGCCACGGCTTACCTCTGGCACAACTACGGGAAGTCGACCATCGGCTCACAGGCGGACATTGAGAAGGTTCCGATTGACCGGCTTGCCGCCTTCAAGAAGAAGTTCTATCAGCCTGATAATGCGGTGCTGGTGATTGCCGGGCAGATCGATGCGTCAAAAGCGCTCGCCTATGTGGCGCAGACGTGCGGCGCCATTCCGCGACCCGCGCGAAAGCTGGAGGATACCTACACCCAGGAACCCACCCAGGACGGGGAGCGCTATGTGGAACTGCGGCGCGTTGGCGCCGGGAAAGCGGTGATGATCGCGTACCACGGACCCGCGATGGCCCACCCGGATTCCGCCGCGCTCGAGGTGCTGAGCGGAATTCTGAATGGGGCAAACGGAACCGGACGCCTGTACAAAGCGCTGGTCGACAACAAGAAGGCGGTGCAGGCGCGGATTGGGGTCGAGGAACTGCACGATCCGGGATTCATTCTGGCATCAGCGACGCTGAACGATACCCAGTCGATCGAGGACGCGAAGAAGGCGATGCTGGACACCATCGCAGGAATGGTCGCCGAACCGCCGTCAAAAGATGAAGTGGAGCGAGTGAAGAATCGAATCCTGCGAAGCATGGAACGTACGCTCGCGAATTCGCAGCAACTCGCGATGGCCGTGAGCGAGACGTCCGCCAGTGGCGACTGGCGTCTGTATTTCCTGAACTACGACCAGATCCGTAGCGTGACTCCGGAAGACGTCGTGCGGGTGGCGAAACTTTACTTCAAGGAGTCGAACCGCACGGTGGGCGCCTTCATTCCGACACCGACGCCGGATCGCACCGCAGTACCGGCAACGCCCGACTATGAAGCGATGCTGAAGGACTACAAGGGATCCCTGAATGTCTCCGGTGGCGAGAATTTCGATCCCACGCCCGCCAACATCGAGAAGCACATCACGCGAGTCACGCTTCCGAACGGACTCAAGCTGGCAATGCTGCCCAAGGCGACTCGCGGGAATGCGGTCCACGCTACCGTGAAACTGCGCTTCGGGGATGAAAAGTCGCTCGCCGGGAAGAACGCGGTCGCCGAGATCACTTCCGCAATGCTGATGCGTGCGACGAAAAACAAAACGCGTCAGCAGATCCAGGACGAGATGGACCGACTGGATGCCCAAATCTTTGTCGGCGGCGGCGGGAGAGGCGCGGCGCCCGGGGGGATGGGCGCGGAGACCGCGTCCATCCAGACGAAAACAGAAAATCTGATCCCCGCTCTGCGGCTGGCTGTGGAGATCCTGCGCGAGCCGGCCTTTCCCGAATCGGATTTCGAACAGGTCCGTCAACAGCAGATTGCCGGGATTGAGCGCGGCCGGACAGAACCGGGCGTTCTTTCGATTCAGGCGTTGCAGCGGGGCTTGAGCCCTTTTCCTCGCGGCGATGTCCGGTATGTTCGCTCGATCGACGAGCAGATCGAGGATCTGAAGAAAGTCACGCTCGATGAAGTAAAGAAGTTCCATGCGCGGTATTACGGCGCTTCTCACGCCGAATTGGTCGCCGTTGGCCAGTTCAAGCCGGTGGATCTCCGGAAGGCCGCGGCGGAACTGTTGGGGAACTGGAACAGTCCGGCTCCATGGACGCGCATACGGTCGAACTATCTCCCCACGACACCGGTCAATCTTAAGATTGAGACGCCGGACAAGCAAAACGCCCAGTTCGAAGCGGGGCTGCGGATTCAGATGCCCGATACCGATCCTGACTACCCGGCAATGGTTCTTGCGAACTACATCTTCGGCGGCTCCATTTCAGCGCGCCTGCCGAACCGTATTCGGAACCAGGAAGGATTGAGCTACAGCGTCGGATCGAGCTTTACCGCTCCCGCGGATGGCGATGCCGCCGTGTTTGCGGCGGCTGCCATAGCGAATCCGAAAAACGCGCCAAAGGTGGAGGCGAGTTTCACCGACGAACTGAAAAAGACTCTCGCGGGCGGATTCAGCTCGGAAGAGGTTACAGCAGGGAAAAAAGCGCTTCTGGACGAGCGGACGGTCGGACGTTCGCAGGATCAATCGCTGCTGGGACTGATTCTGACACGGGAGAACTTCGATCGCACGCTGGCGTGGGACCAGGAGATGGACGCCAGAATTGCGGCTTTAACGCCGGAGCAGGTTACCGCGGCATTCCGGAAACGGATCGATCCGACTTCGATTCTGATTGTGAATGCGGGCGATTTCAAGGCTGCGGGCGTTTATCGGTAAAACGTGGCAGGCGGAGCTGTCGAACCGGCTTCGCCTGTCACTCATCAGGCGTGGACTTCGTCGCGGTCGATCGGAGTAACCGGGTCAATGGCAAGCCACATGAAGAACCCGGTCAGATAGACCGCTGCGCCCATCAGCAGTACAGCGTTCCAGTT
>DASZUZ010000992.1:0-2510 GCA_035547415.1 Bryobacteraceae bacterium
ACGGCTCGGAAATGCCGTTGCAGCGTAATCCGTGCCCATACCGGACTGCGCAGCGTCTCGCCGTAACGGACATAGCCGCGCCACAATTGAGCGCCCCGAATGGCCGGCTCGAGACCCGTACGCGGAAATTCCAGCGCGCCGTCCGGTATCGCGGTTTTCGGGATTTCCACGATGGTCAATTCTGCCTCCGGGGGCAGCGTGCGCCTCATGGAGTCGATCACTTCCTGCTCTCTCATGAGTCGCATCGGAAATTCGAAGCAGATCTCAACCGGCTTCGCCAGGGAAACCCTGTTCGCTCGTGCGATCCGAACAAGCTCAGGCACGGCGAACACGCGTTTCGTTCCCGGCGGTGGAGCATAACTGACGATGGTGGTGGCCGGCAGCGCGGCAAATGCCGGATCGGCCAGGGCAAGATCGCGTGCAAGGATTCGATCTCCGGTTACCGGCATGCAGTCGCCGACCAGCAATGCGGACGACAACGCCATCAATGTGAGTAGTCGTTTGATCATGACGTCCTTCACTTGCTGAGATTGTTGGCCTGCTGGTACATATCGTCGGCAGCCTTCACGACCTTGGAGTTCGCCTCATACGCCCGCTGGCTGGTGATCAGATTAATGAACTCATCCACGATATTGACGTTGGACTGTTCCACAAAACCCTGCTGCAGCGAGCCCAGACCTTCCGTTCCGCCGGGCGCGCCTACCGTCGGATCGCCGGACGCATCCGTCGGGAGGTAGAGGCTGTTGCCGATGGAATTCAGCCCCGCCGGATTCTGAAAATTTGCCAGAGTGATCTGCCCGGCATTCTGCGCCTGCGTCTGACCCGGGAGAACGTAGCTGACAGTGCCGTCGTTGGCGATATTGATTGACTGCGCCGTTGGCGGGACGGTGACCTGGGGAATTAACTCATCGCCGTTCAGAGTCACCAGATTGCCGGTCGCGTCAAGATGGAAAGAGCCGGCGCGCGTATAGGCTGTCTGACCGTCCTGCTGCTTGATCTGAAAGAAGCCGCGGCCCTGGATCACAATATCGAGCGGATTGCTGGTGCTGACGAAGTTGCCCTGCGCGAAGATGATTTCGTTCGAAGCCGCCTTGGTGCCCAGTCCAAGTTGCAGACCCGTTGGAACCACGGTCGCCTGGCTTGCGGAGGCGCCTGGCGCGATCATGTTCTGATAGAGAAGATCCTGGAACTGCGCGCGCCTGGACTTGTAACCGACCGTGTTCGCGTTCGCGAGATTGTTCGCGATGTTATCGATGTTCAGTTGCTGCGCCGACATACCACTCGCGGCGCTGTAAAGTGCTCGTATCATCTGTTTATTCCTCTCTAAGAAACCACTCGCGCGACCTCTTTAATGGCCTCGCTGTTCAATTCATTTCCGATGCTCATTGCCTTTTGAAGCATTTCGAACTGCCGCATGATTGCGACCAGCCTGACAGCGGATTCCGCCGTCCCGACGTTCGATTGCTCGAGCCTGCCCTGCAGAACCTTCGCGTTCGCCGGCTTCGGCTGCGCTCCCGCGAAGGGCGCGAAGTAATTCGAGCCTTCTTTGTTGAGAGCCTTGCGATCGAATGAGACGATCTCCATTCTGCCCACCGTCAGAACTCCCTGGCGCACGGTTCCATCCGGCAGTACTTCCACCGGAATATCGGGCTGCAGGGTGATTTGCCCGCCCCCCTGCGCGCGGACCGGGCTGCCATCGCTCGCGGCGAGGGCTCCGCCGGGCAGGATCCGGAAGTTGCCGTTGCGCGTGTAGCGAACGCCACGCGAGGTCTGCACTTCGAAGAGCCCGTCGCCATCGATGGCGAAATCAAGTGGATTCGACGTGTTCCGGAACTCGCCCTGCGCAAGATCGGTCCAGTGGTTTTCAATTACGGGAAGCGTAGCGGCTTCGCCCGTGACGGGATCGGCGGAAGCATCGAGGCTCGTATAGAGACTGTAGAACTCGCGGTCCGCTTTGTAACCGCCGGTTTCGACGTTGGCCAGATTGTTCGCGAGCATTTCGAGCGACTCCATGCGGGCTCGCATGCCACTGGCGGCTGAGATCGAGATGCTGTCCATAGTCGCGTTGTCGGAATGCAGCCGCAGGGCCGAACGAAGAAAAAACGATAAATTCCTCAAAATCAGAATTGGACAGCCGATAAGTTCAATAAGCCCGCTCTGCGGAAACGACAAACTTTTGGCGTTCCCGCGCGGATCGCCAATTTCCTGGCGCTGAATGCGTCCGTAACAGGTTGAATCTCCGGGATTCCGAGTTGGCGCTTGCGCTGCACTATGCAAGGCGTGATCCCGCTGGCAGCGCTTCCTTCTCAGCCGAACAAAGTGTTCTTTGGGCCGACTGGCGTACCGGCGCACGTTAACGCCACCGCGAAAACCACACCTTTTCAGGACCTGCTGCAGGCGATCGCCAGCGTATTGTCGGCGGGAGCGGCCGCGAATTCGCAGCCCGAACTGCAACCTAAGGTTGCCGGTAATGGGTCTCCGGATGCTGCTGCCACTCCGGAAACCGATGT
>DASZUZ010000993.1:0-3387 GCA_035547415.1 Bryobacteraceae bacterium
GACGTCCGTCCGGGGTCAGAGGCTCAGCCGTCTGCGCTTCCAAAAACAGAATGCGCCGCTGGTCATGATCGAACCCAGCAATGTGACGTAGACGGCCGGGTGCAGGTAGAACCAGAAAAGATACTGGAAAACCACAGGATCGCCATGAAGTTGCATGGAAGGCATATTAACACCGGTTTCTGATGAATGTTACTCCGACTGCGCCGTCTCAAAATGGATCTTTTTATCAAGACCACCGCGGCGGTAGCATGAGCCATGGTGGACATCGGAATAAACACCGCGCGAGCCCCTGAGACGGCAGCCGAAGCGGCAGAGCTTGTCCGGGATGCCGGCCGGCGCGCGGCGGCTTATGTCGAGGGGGTCCGCGAGCGCGCTGTCGTGCCGACGCCGGAAGCGATGACCCGACTCCGGGACCTGCGCGAGCCGCTGCCTGAAGGGCCTACGGCGCCCGACGCCGTATTGGCAATCCTCGACGAGATCGGCTCACCCGCCACAATGGCCAGCACGGGCGGGCGCTACTTCGGATTCATCACGGGCGGCAGCGTACCGGCGGCGATGGCGGCCAACATTCTGGCCGCCGCATGGGATCAGAATGTCGCGCTCCGCAGCATGTCGCCCATCGGCGCCGCGCTCGACGATGTGGCGCTGGCCTGGCTTCGCGATCTGCTGGGTCTGCCGGCGGGATCCGCAGGCTCGCTGGTCACCGGAGCTACTATGGCCAACTTCACCTGCATTGCGGCCGCGCGCACATCGCTGCTGAAGGGCCTCGGGTGGAATGTCGAATCGCAGGGGCTCTTCGGGGCGCCGCCGCTCCAGGTTGTAGTGAGCGAAGAGGTCCACGCCTCCGTACAGAAGGCGCTTGCGCTCGTGGGCTTCGGACGGGATCGCGTGACAGTTGTGCCGACCGACGGTCAAGGGCGGATGCGCGTCGAATGCTTCCCGAGACTCGATTCACCGTCGTTGATCTGTATTCAGGCCGGCAACGTCAATACGGGCGGCCTCGATCCCGCGGACGAGATCTGCGACCTCGCGCGTGTGAGCGGCAGTTGGGTCCACGTCGACGGCGCGCTGGGCCTGTGGGCGCTGTGCGCCCCCGGGTGGCGGCATTTGCTGGCCGGAGTCACCGGAGCCGATTCCTGGGCCACCGACGCTCACAAGTGGCTGAATGTCCCGTATGACTGCGGGATCGCTTTCGTGCGCGAGGCCGAGTCGATGTACCGGGCAATGAATGCCGACGCTTCGTATCTGCCGGAGGCGGCCGGGAGGGATCCGATGCGCTGGTCGCCGGAAATGTCACAACGCGCGCGGGGCGTTGCGGTATGGGCCGCGCTGAAGTCTCTGGGGCGTGCGGGAGTCGCGGAGATCGTGGACCGAACCTGCCGGTTCGCCCGGCTCTTTGCCTCGGAACTGGCGGACGCCGGCTTTAAAATTCTGAACGAGGTGGTCCTCAATCAGGTGCTCGTTTCTTTCGGTACGGACGAGTTCACGCGAGAGGTCATCGCGGCGCTGCAGAGGGAAGGCGCCTGCTGGTGCAGCGGCTCGGTATGGCATGGCCGCGCCTGCATGCGCATCAGCGTGAGTTCATGGGCCACGACTGAAAGCGACGTGAGGCGTAGCGTCGAAGCGATGGCGCGCGCCGCGAGGGAGTGCCGCGCATGAGTACTCCGGTGCGTCCGCGGGACGGTGAGTTTCCACCGTACGCGAAGGTCTACGTCGAGCGCGTCTATTCGGACGACGTTGTGCAGGTGCTTGCCGAGCAGATCGGCAGGACCGTGGCGTTGTTGCGCGAGTTTGGGGAAGAGCGTTCACTGTTCGCGCACGCGCCCGGAAAATGGACGTTGAAGCAGATGATCGGCCACATGAGCGATACCGAGCGGATCTTCTCCTGTCGCGTTCTTCGGATCGCACGCGGCGACGCTACGCCCCTGCCCGGGTTCGAGCAGGACGACTATGTACCAAACGCGGGATCGAACGAAAGAAAACTGGAAGATCTGGTGCGGGAACTCGTCGCCGTGCGTGAGTCAACGCTCGCGCTCGTGCGTTCGCTTCCGCCCGAGGCGTGGGAGCGCCGCGGCACTGTCAGCGGTTTTCCGGTTACGGTCCGGGGTCTGATCTTCACCATCGCCGGGCACGAACTGCATCATTTCCGGATTCTCGAAGAGCGGCGCCAGGGGCTGGTATGACGCAGACAAGAATCTGGTTCGAACGGAAATTCGACTTCTCTTTCGTGGAACTCCTTCCGAATCTGCTCGCGCGGCTGAGGGGTACTCCGGCCAGGCTCGAAGAGACTCTTCGCGGTCGTTCTCGCGAACATCTGATGAGGAGAGAAGAAGGAAAGTGGTCTGCTCAGGAACACGCGGGGCATCTGGCTGACCTCGAGCCTCTGTGGCTGGCGCGACTGGAGGATTACGGGGCGGCGAGGCAGCAACTCACTCCCGCAGATCTGACGAACCGGAAGACGCACGAAGCAAACCATAACGCGCGGCCGGTGGAAGAAATTCTGACGGAGTTCCGAGCCGCGCGCGAAAAGTTGCTGCGACGCGCGGAGCAGATGGGCGCCTCACTGCATTCCCAGGCGATCCCTCACCCCCGTCTGGGAACTCCGATGCGTCTGGTGGATCATCTGTATTTCGTCGCCGAGCACGATGATCATCACCTCGCGGCTATGTGGGAGTTGCTGCGCCGGGACGGGGTTTTCATGGAGAGCGATTGCGCCTGAAGGCGCCTTGCGCCGAGCAGAAACTCGGCGGCGGGGCTGAAGCCCCGGCCCTACATGATTGCGGTGTTGGGGCTAACGAAGCCGGGCGAGGATTTCAGCCGCGACCTGTTTCCCTTTTTCGCCGATCTCGCCGACCGGTCCGGCGCAGGCAGGACAGCCGGCTTCGCAGGAGCATCCGTTGATCAGTTCCGCAGTCTGCGCGAAAAGCCGGTGGCTCAACCTGTAGAGAGGGGCGCTCAGGCCCACGCCGCCGGAGTAACTGTCGTAAAGGTACAGGTTCGGCTCCCACGCCGCGAGGCTTCCGGCAATGTCCTCCGTGAGAGCCACTCCGAGGTCGCGAGGATCGCACATCAGCAGCAGCGCGGCGACCGTGCGGAACGCGTTTCCAAGGCCGGCAAGGCCGTTCTGGCGCTCCGTCGGCGTGTACTGGTCCAGACTGGCGAGAAACGGGGCACTGAAGTGGAGCCAGAACGCGGTCGTGTGCATTTCCTGTTCGGGCATCGACAACTGCCCCGCCCCGATGTTCTCGCCCGTGTAGAACTTGATTTTCTTGAAGCCGACAATCTGGCGATTCACGCGAACATCGCCATGCGCCCGGTCGACGTGTTCCACGACAGCCGCCTTTTCGAATTCCCGCAGGGTCTTCACCTGGGTGTAGTCGATCGCGT
>DASZUZ010000994.1:0-2243 GCA_035547415.1 Bryobacteraceae bacterium
GGCCGGGAGCTTATCTCGATTCGTGGCTTGCGAAAGGCCCCGAGACGGGCGCCTACCTCACGGTACGCAGCGTGAAACTGGTGGCGGACGGCGCGCTGGGCTCCCGCGGAGCAGCGATGATCCAGCCCTATTCCGACGATCCCGGTAATCGCGGCTTGCTGATCCTGGATCGCGCGGCCATTCGCGAGGTTGCGGAGCGAGCAGTCGCGAGAGGCTTTCAGGTCAACACGCACGCTATCGGTGACGCGGCGAATCGAGCCGCCCTCGATGCTTACGGCGACGTCCTCAAAGGACCCAACGACAAACGGTTTCGCGTCGAGCATGCGCAGGTCATCTCGCCGGACGACTTCGCGAAATTCAAAAAATATTCCGTGATCGCGTCGATGCAGGCCACGCACGCCACGAGCGACATGCCATGGGCCGCCGCGCGCCTCGGCCCGGAACGGGTGAAAGGAGCGTACGCCTGGCAAACCCTGCTGCGCCTCGGCGTTCACGTGCCGGACGGCTCGGATTTTCCGGTCGAAAGCCCGAACCCGCTGTGGGGCTTGTACGCGGCGATCACCCGGCAGGATAAGACCGGACAACCCGCAGGCGGATGGTTTCCGGACCAGCGCATGAAGCGCGAGGAGGCCCTTCGCGGCTTTACCGTCGAGGGAGCGTACGCGGCGTTCGAAGAATCGAAGAAAGGATCGCTTGAACCGGGCAAAATGGCCGATTTCGTAATGCTTTCAGACGACGTGATGACGATGCCGGCCTCCGCCATCTGGAAGACCCGCGTGACGATGACCGTCGTTGGCGGGAAAATGGTATTTCGGCAATGAAGCTACTGATCGCCCTGTTGCTGGCCGCGCCCCTGCTGCCGGCCCAGCAAAGGCCATTTCGACTGGATCCCGGAGAGTTCCGCTGGGTCCCTTTCACCGTAAAGCAGATCCCCACCGAAGTGGACTGCCGGTTTCAGGTGTTGCGCGGCAACGCCAGCGTGCATATGGAACTGCTGCCGATGCGCGAGTTCCGCCGCTTCAACCGCGGCCACGAGCATGAGACGCTCGCCGTGTCTCCGGATTCGCGCGCGGGCTCCTTCCGCCGCGTCGTCGACGAACGCGGGCAATACGCAGTGATCGTCATCAACGAAAAGAACGCGCCGCCCGCATTGGTGACGCTGGAGTTAAGGACGGACCTGAACCCGAATGCGGATGTGATCGCCCGCGAGTTGCCGCCCGGTCGCCGCCTGGGCGTGATCCTGATCAGCTTCGCGCTGTTCTTTACGATGCTCTTCTGGTTCGGCCTGAAATTGCTCCGCGCCATGAACTTCCGGAAACGCGAACTGATGTCCTGAGACGCAGTCAATCCGCTGCTTTGTAAAAACACGTAAGTTCCCGTAAAGCCATGTATCTTTACACAGAATGACCTTTCTTTTCTCCGGGACACGCAACAATCGAACTACGAACTCGTCTGATTGGAAGCGGGTCAGGAGACATGCAGAGAAACTTCAGGAACTACACACTACTTCTTTCGGCTTTTGTCGCCACTCTGGCGGGTCAGCAACTTCTCGCGCAAAATGCCGGAACCGTCCGGGGCGCGGTAACCGATCCATCCGCCGCTGTCGTGCCCAACGCAACCGTGCAGATTACCGGCAACGGGATTACGCGCAGCGCGAAGTCGGACGGGCAAGGCAAGTTTACCCTCACGGTTCCTGCCGGTAAATATGCCGTTCGGGCGGACGCCACAGGTTTCATCACCTTCACGCAGCCGGAACTCAGCGTCGCCGCCGGTTCCGTAAGCCCGCTCGACATCGCCCTGCAAATCGAGGCGGCGGCGCAGGAAGTGCAGGTGAGCGATCAGGCGGCGGGAGCCGTCAGCACCGATCCATCCTCGAACGTCGGCGCGCTCGTGCTGAAGAACGAAGATCTGCAGTCGCTGCCGGATGACCCCGACGATCTGCAATCGGACCTGCAGGCGCTCGCGGGTCCGGCCGCCGGTCCCAACGACGCGCAGTTCTTCGTCGATGGCTTCAGCGGGGGCCAGTTGCCGCCCAAGAGCTCCATCCGCGAGATCCGCATCAACTCGAATCCCTTCTCTTCGGAATTCGACCGACCCGGATTCGGGCGCATTGAAATCCTGACGAAGCCCGGGACCGACAGCTTCCACGGAAGCGCCTTCGCGAATTACGGCGACCGCATCCTCGATACCCGCAACCCGTTCCTTTCCGAAGAGCCCGGTTACAGCACGAAGATGCTGGGCCT
>DASZUZ010000995.1:0-3208 GCA_035547415.1 Bryobacteraceae bacterium
CGCGAAAGATATCCGGCCAGATCGTCCAGCGTCCGCAGCTTGCCGTAATCCGACTCGGGGATCTCGACTCCCAGACTGTCGTGCAGTCCGATCAGAAAATGCAGATAATCGAACGAATCGATATCCAGGGCTTCCCGCAGATTTTCATCCGGAGTGAGTTGCGCGGGATTGGCTTCCGGCGCAATTTTTTTAAGGCCTTTGAAGATCGCATCCCGGATCGCTGTGTCACTCATGGCGTCCTCTGACTAAAGCTTTGCCGGCTCCTGCAGCAGCCTGTTCAGAACCGTGAGAAATTGCGCGCCCCGCCGCCCGTCGGTGGCGCGATGGTCTCCGGCGATCGTCGCAGTCAGCACCGGCCGGATTCCGAGCATTCCGTTTTCCGCCCACGGCGAATCGACAATCCTGCCAAAACCCACCAGCGCAACCTGAGGCGGATAGATCACGCCATAGACGGTTTCGACGCCCAAATCGCCCAGGTGAGTAATCGTGATGGTCCCGTCGGTCAGTTCCGAGCCGCGCAGCCTTCCCGTTCGCGCTCGCGTAATCAGATCGCTCATGGCCTGCATCAGTTCGTCCAGACTCTTCGTGTCCACGTCGTGGATTGCCGGCACGACGAGCCCGCCCTGCCGCAGCGCAATCGCGAGTCCGATGTGAATCGCTTCCTGCGGCTGCAGCCGGTCATCCGTCCAGTACCCGTTTAACTCCGGCACTTCGTTGAGCGCTTTCGCCACTGCCTTGATCAGAACGACGGCGATCAGCAGACGGTCGCGGATCGGGCGCTTCTGATTCTCTGCCTCCAGAAACCGCTGCGCGCGATCCATGTCGATGCGGGTTTCGAGATAGTAATGCGGAATCTCGCGGTTCGATCGCGCCATGGCGGCCGCGATGGCCCGCCGCATTCCGGCCTGAACATCGGAAGGCGTTCGCGCCGGAACGACGGGCTCCGGCTTCGCCCCCTGCAGCACGTCCGCCTGCGTGATTTCTCCGTGCGGACCCGTGCCGTGAACCTGGCTGAGATCGATTCCGCGTTCTTTCGCGATCCGCTGCGCCAGCGGCGAAGCGTGGATCCGATGAACCTCCGGAGCGGGAGCGGCCGGAGCGGGCTTCTCCGCCGCAACCGCCGCCGGTGCTTTCGCCGCCTCCTTTTCGCCCCGGAAGACCACAAGCACCGCGCCCACCGGAAGCGTTTCTCCCGGTCTGGCGAGGATCTTATCGACAACCGCGTCTTCCCACGCTTCGATATCGATATCCGCCTTCTCCGTGCGAACCACGCCGATGATGTCGCCGCGCCGTACGCGGTCGCCGGGCTTCACTCCCCATTCGATGACCGTGCCTTCCTCCATGTCCGCCCCGAGGCTTGGCATCAGGTACTCAGACATGAGCCGGCATCACCCCTTCCACGGCGCTGACGATCTTCCCGGCCGTGGGCAGAAACGCATCCTCCAGATGCTTCGCATAGGGCGCGGGCGCTTCCACGCTGCAGACGCGCTGCACCGGCGCATCCAGTTCATAGAGCGCCTTCTCCTGAATGCGTGCGCAGATCTCGGCGGAGATGCTTCCGCTGCGCCATCCTTCGTCGATCACCACGGCGCGATGCGTACGCGCCACCGATTCGAGGAACGCCGCCTCATCCAGCGGGCGCAGTGTGCGCAGGTCGATCACCTCGCATTCAATGTTCTTCCCCGCCAGCGTGTCCGCGGCGTTCATTGCTTCCCAAAGGGTCGCGCCATAGGTGATCAGCGTAACGTCGCGGCCCGCGCGGCGGATTCGCGCATGCTCGATGTCCACAGGCCCGGCGTCGTCGGGCAACTCGCCTTTCCTGTTGTAAAGCCCGGAGTGTTCGAAGATCAGCACCGGATCGGGATCGTCGAGCGCGGTCCAGAGCATGCCGCGAGCATCTTCGTGCGTGGCGGGCGTGAGGATCCGGACTCCCGGGATATGAGCGTACCAGCCTTCCAGACTGTGGGAGTGCTGCGCGGCGACCTGCCGTCCTCCGCCCGTCGCCATGCGAATCACGATCGGAACGTTGAACTGCCCGCCGGACATGTGGAGGAACGTGGCGGCGTTGTTCATGATCTGATCGAGCGCGAGCAGGCTGAAATTCACCGTCATGATCTCGACGATCGGCCTCAACCCGCCCAGCGCCGCGCCGATGCCCGCGCCCACGAACGCCGATTCCGACATCGGCGTGTCGCGAATCCGCTCGGGCCCGAACTCGTCGAGCAGTCCCTTGCTCACCGCGAAGCAGCCGCCGTAGCGCCCGACGTCTTCTCCCATCAGGAAGACGCGATCGTCTCGGCGCATGGCATCGCGAATCGCCTCGCGCATCGCATCGCGATAGGTCACGGTGCTCATCGCGAACTCCCCGCGCGCTCGCTGCACACAAACCGCGTCAGGTCTTCGACCGGTTCCATCGTGCCCGACTCCGCGAACGCGATGGCGTCCTGAATCTCGGCCGAAATCTCCTGTTCCAGCGCCGCCATGTCGGATTCGCTGAACGCGCCGATGCTCTGGAGCCACGCGGCGAGAGCCGGAATCGGGTCGCGTTTCTTCCACTCGGCAACCTCGTCCTGGCTGCGATAGAGTTCCGGGTCGTACATGGAATGAGCGCGAAACCGGTAGGTTCTGCATTCCAGAAAAACGGGTCCTTCGCCCGCCCGGATGGCCGCCGTAGCCTTTGCCGCCGCTGCTTCCACCGCGACGACGTCCATGCCATCCACGCTGCGTGCAGCCATCGCGTAGCTTGCCGCCTTCTTCGCGATATCCGTCTCGGATTGAGCCCGATCGAGACGCGTACCCATCGCGTAAAGATTGTTCTCACAGACGAACAGCACGGGAAGCTTCCAGAGCGCCGCCAGGTTCAGGCACTCGTGAAACTCTCCCTCGGCCACGGCCCCATCGCCGAAGAAGCAACTCGTCACCCTTTGCTGCCCGCGCATTTTGTCCGCCAGCGCAAGCCCGGTGGCGATCGGCAGGCCGCCGGCGACGATCGCATTCCCGCCGAAAAACCGGGTCTTCGCGTCGAACAGGTGCATTGAGCCGCCCCGTCCGCGGCTGCAGCCTTCCAGCTTCCCGTACATCTCCGCCATGATGGATCGCGCGGAGACCCCGCGTACCAGCGCGTGCCCGTGCTCGCGATAGGTGGCCACCACCGCATCCTCCGGGCCGAGCGCTTCGATCACGCCAACCGCAATCGCCTCCTCGCCGA